>CALLPZ010000352.1 GCA_938015405.1 uncultured Pseudanabaenaceae cyanobacterium | reverse complement strand
CGCCCTTTGACCGACGAGACGTTGCGGAAACAACTGGGCCGTTTGGGCAACAGCGCCTATGAATTAGGCGAGCTGGATAATCAGCTAGAAGGGGAAGCGATCGTCCCCATGAGCGAGCTGAATCGCCTCCGCCGAGACTTGGTTGAGCAACTGGACCAGCAGCGATCCCAACCCAAACAATGGCAATTAACTGTTGGCGCAAGCTGGCAGGGGCTGATGTCCACAGACGATGCAGCACTGAATGCGAGCACCTCAGAACCTGCCAGTACAGAAGCCGTAAACCAAGATGAATTAATCGTCCTGGTGCGAAATCAAGACCAGCTCCAAGCCACGCTGGAAGCAGGCATCGCCACCATTTACTGCGAGCTAGAAGATCCCGCAAAGTACAAGCAAGCCGTCGAACAAGTTCGCGCTTACAACCCCTTACCCGACGCCCCAACGCCTCAAATTTGGGTCGCCCCACCCCGCATCACCAAACCCAAAGAACAGTACATTCTCAAACAGGTACGCCGGGCCGAGGCGGATGGTTACTTGGTCCGCAACTATGACCACCTGCAATTCTTCGCGGGCGATCGCACCATCGGCGACTTCTCCCTCAACGTCGCCAACCCCGTCACCGCCCGCTACTTCCAGCAGCATTACAACCTCGAACGCCTCACTGCCTCCTACGACCTCAACATCACCCAGCTAGAGCCCCTAATTCGCAGCGCAGCGGCCCATAGCTTTGAAGTCACTATCCACCAGCACATGCCCATGTTCCATATGGAGCACTGCGTCTTCTGTGCTTTTATGTCCGACGGCAAGGACTTTAAGGACTGTGGTCGCCCCTGCGAGAAGCATGAGGTTAAATTGCGCGATCGCGTCGGTCAAGAGCATGTCCTTCAAGCCGATGCAGGCTGCCGCAACACCGTCTTTAACAGCGCAGCCCAAACCGGAGCTGAAGCTGTCCGCTTGCTCCAAGCCGCAGGCCTACGCCACTTCCGCATCGAATTTCTCAACGAATCCCCCGAGCAAGTGCAGCTCACCATCGATCGCTATCAGCAGCTTCTCAAAGGCGAGCTCGAAGGCTGGCAGTTATGGCAAGAGCTAAAGTTGCAAAATCAACTGGGTGTTACGAAGGGGGGGGTTACCCGAGGGACGATGGAAAGAACTTGAATAAAGGCTGAAATCCGGCCAGTTCCTCATTCCTCTGCTCCCACTCCCTAATCTTTTTCTTCTGCCATGCAAAGTGACAGTGAGCGTATCGACCAACTCGAAGACAACCTCAATACGCTGGTTGGCGTGATTGCCCAAACTCAACAGCAAATGCAAACCTTGGTCGCAGGGATGACGGCGATGCGGGCGCAAATCAAAGCTCAGCAACAGGAGATTGCTGAGTTAAAGCAGGCTTTAGGCCATTCTCAATCGAGCCAGCGCTGATGATGGAAGTCTGTGGTAAAAGCTAAAACCCCAGTCAAGCCAAAGCTCTGAAAGCTCTGGCTTGACTGGGAGTTAATGGACTTGAGCCTGAGCGCGATCCGCCTTTTTAGGCAGAGCTGTTCTGGCCCAAGTCAGTGAATGAGCGACTACACAGCCACAAAATCTGCTGCAGTCAGGTTGACGACACTTTCAATCACAGCCAAGGTGCTGGTATGGGAATCGATGTAGGTCTTGCCATCGAAGATGGTAGCGGTAACGTTGCCACCCGTACCAAAGTTCAAGCCTGCTTCCAGACCGAACACATCCTGTGCCTGGTCAAAGTCAACGATGATGTTGATACCGTCCAGACCATCTTGTAGAACGAAGGTGTCAAAGCCGCTGCCGCCGATGAGTTCGTCGATGCCAGCACCACCTGTGAGGATGTCATCGCCAGCATCACCACGCAAGATATCGTTGCCGTCGCCACCAACGAGGGTGTCCCATCCATTGCCACCGCGCAGCAAGTCATCGCCAGTGCCACCGTCTAGGCTGTCATTGCCGTTTTCGCCATACAGGTCATCATTACCTTCTTCCCCTAAGAGGAAGTCACCGTTGTCGCCACCGGAGAGGAGGTCGTTACCAGTGCCGCCATAGAGGTCGTCGAAGCCAGCACCACCAAAGAGGCTGTCGAAGCCAGCAGCACCGACCAAGGTGTCATCGTCAGCTCCACCGTAGAGCTCGTCGAGACCAGCACCACCATCGAGGTAGTCAACACCAGCACCACCGACCAAGACGTCCTGACCTGCTTCGCCAAAGAGGTCATCATTGCCGGTACCACCATCGAGGTAGTCGATGCCAGCACCACCTTTGAGGATGTCCCCATCTGCTCCACCAATCAAATCATCGGTGCCATCGCCACCTTCTAGGTAGTCGAAGCCATCACCACCAGTGATGAAGTCATTGCCAACACCACCGATGAGTTCGTCGTCGCCAGCGCCACCATCTAGTTCATCGTTTCCGCTGCCACCGAACAGGAAGTCATTTCCTGCACCGCCTAGCATTTTGTCGTCGCCTTCGTCACCATAGAGGTCGTCGTTGCCGGTGCCACCATCAAGGAAGTCGTTGCCTAGACCGCCATTGAGGATGTCACTGTCTGCACCACCGTAGATGTCGTCGTTGCCAGCGCCGCCGTAGATGACGTCAAATCCCTCGAGGCCGAGAATAATGTCATCTCCAGCGCCACCAGAGAGGAGATCATCGCCGATGGTGCCGAACAAAACTTGATTAGTCATCTTTAGAAACCTATTGACTCAATTTAAATAGGCCGTAGGGAAGTCTGACTAGAGTGAACTGTCAGATAAGTGACTCTTCCCTTTGGCCAACTGCAATCTAGGCGGTTGCTCGGATTCTCTATGGGGAGGATTTGAGACTTGATAGATTCTTTTTAAAGTGAGTCGTATTTATACGGATAAATTCTTCTCGGAAATGTTTTGAATGGACGTCATTTTGTTGGATTAGTCGTTTTTGTTTTTTAAGAGTTTGTCCAGATTTATTTCGTAATAGAAGAGATATTTATGGTTTCTCTATGGTCTTAAGCATGGGGTAACTATATTTACTGAGTTGATTACCTCTGTTTTAGGGGCTTGAATTGGGTTTCGCAGTTGATTGTTGGGGCTGTTTGGAAAGTTGCCCCTTAAATGATGAGCGGGAGCGTGGTGGTGGGATGCGATCGCACATCCGCCCTTCTTTTCTGGAGGCGTGAGACTCCTGAGCGACTGTCCATTGATGCTGGCCGAGGTTAAAGGCAGTAGACCTAATGGAGAGACCCCATGGCGGCCGACTTCCAATCTGTTAACGCTTGCACAGAACGTAATGGAGCTAGAGCTCACTGGAGCCTGACCCTGTTCGATCAGGGCTCATTCTGTGAGGAAAATCTTTGAAACCTTTGTGGCGTAGGCTTCTTGAGGGGAGATCGCTTGCTCCAATGCCGTGAGGTATGGGCGAGCATCGACCTGCTGGGTTGTGAGGAGTCGCTGAGGCTGTGAACCTGACAGGACGGTTTTAATGGATAATTGGCATCGCTTTCACGAAAGCGATTTTTGAATAAAACCTGTTTGTCAATTGCAATTATAGGAGCCGTAACTCATGGGCTGGACTAAAGCGCTCTCTGAATCTGAATTACCCTCTGGCGCTCGCCAGGTTGTGGAGCTGGAAGGCCACAAAGTGCTTTTGCTCAATAACGACGGCAAGATCCACGCAGTGGCTAATAGCTGCCCCCACATGAAGCTGCCCATGAAAAAGGGCAAGGTCACTGAGGATGGCTTGATCGTGTGCCCTTTCCACCGCAGCGCCTTTGACCTGGCTACTGGGGAGCCCAAAGAGTGGACTCCTTTCCCTCCCGTTGTGGGCAACTTGCTGGGCAAGATTAAGGGCGAAACCCCTCTGCCTGTGTTTTCGACCCGTGTGGAAAATGGCGACATCATGGTTGATGTGGTTTAGGTTTCCAAACTCATCGGTTAGATGGCTAGAAACCAAAGAGTTTTGGTCTCACGCGACTTGAGTTTTTGCTGGGGTATTCCTTACGAACACTAGGTCGTTGCTGATAAAACTCCGTAGCCTCAGTATCTCTCTTATGAAAGGGAAATACTGGGGCTTTGTTCTGGGTATTTCCCCACTGGGAGGGCACTTCAACGGTCGCCTAGGTTAGGGCTAGGTTAATTCAATGCTTGCTTCGCAGCGGCATGACAGCTCAGAGGCTGTTTGAAAAAGCTGATGCTCTTAGCAGCGAGTTTCAGAAGAGTCGTTGATTCACGCAAGCTGGGGCCTGAATCGTCCGGTCCTGGTCTCGGCGTTGAGGCTAAGCCGAATTTTCAAACAACCGCTAAGGCTGACTGCTTGCTGCGCGGCACTCTTAAATGTAAAGGCTCTTTTCTCTGGATTAGGGCCTTTGCGATGGGTGTTAAGCAATGCCCAATGTTCATCTCCCAATTCCACAAATCACCATGGATGCATCTGCTACAACGCGATCGGGGTTACCTGCCCAGCGTCTGAATTTGTTCCTACGGCAACCGATGCTGGGTATGGCCTTCGTCTTGCCTGGGTGTTTTGCCAGTGGTGCCCTTTTAGCTGTGTTTGAGGCGCCTCAGCTTCTCTGGCTGATGGCCTGTGGGATTCTGCTCTATCTGGTCTGGTCTACGACGGAAGCTATTTTTCTGTCGAACCTCTGGCTAATGGGGGTGTTTGCAGTGGTGGTGGGCTTACGTCCTTGGCCTTCCGCTTGGGAGTCGTTTTCGGCTTGGAGCGATCCCCGCTTGTGGGCCACTGTGTTGCTGGGATTATGGTTATCGCAAACGCTGTTGTTGCTGCTGGTGGCTTTTACAGCCAAGGGCTGGCAGAAGCGGTCCTCGCGACGGTTTAAGCGTTGGTGCATGGCGCTGTTGAGCTGCCTGTCTTTGAGTCTGGGATTCTGGTCGCAATTGGGATAAGGGGGGATTTTGCCTTTTCCCTGGATTGAGTTTTGTGCCTGTGATGGTTTGGAACTGTCTCTTGCAGAGAGTTCCAGGGGGGAGACTCAAAGATATTTGGATTTGATTAGGACACTTTCTATAAACAGTGAGATTGGAGCAGCGCTTGGGAAAGCTTAAGTCAGCCTTGAGGAATAGGTTGCTGTGGCAAGAGCGGTGGTTGAGTCGCGATGGTATCAAGCTCTAGCGCGATACTTTCCGTCAGTCGTAGGCCATTCCAGCGCAGTTACGAACATTTTTATTAAAACCTTTGCGATAGCCATCGGCGGGAGCATCCAGTGGTTCAGAATCCAGCATTTAGCAGTCTTGGTGATGATGAGGCGACACCGATTGAGCGGGCACCGCGCCAGCGAGATCCAGACTTCTTTTTATCTCGCCTAGCCCCGAGTACCTTGGCTGCGTTGGATGAGGCTCAGCAGGCTGATGTGCGTGCTGTGTTTGCAGATGCGTTGCCCAAACCCCAGCCGAAGATCATCGATATCCGGTTTGTCATTAACCTAATCTTCGATCGCTATTACGTCGTTCTGTTTATGGGCAAGGACCTGCGACGTCAGGCCCGCCAACGCCCCACTTGGTTGACTCGCTTGAGTAACCTGGCTGTGGCGCTCATGCTGCTGGTGAGCATGAACCTGTTCATTAGCTTGACCTTGGGAATGCTGATGTATTTGCTCAAGTCCGCAGCGGGGATTGACCTATTTCCTGGTCACCTGAGTGACAGAGTGGAGTCGCTGTAAGGCTGACGAAGAACAGTTGGCCTAGCGAAAGGGCTGGGCTAGTGGATCGCCAATGAAGATTCCCTGTCCAGGCCAGGCGACACTTTTCCAGTAGGCCTCAATTAAGGTATCTCCCCTCAGATAATGCCCCATGGCTAGGGTGGGGTGGGGAAATTTTTGCTGGAAATTGCAAGGCTCAGCGACGGTGCCGTAGCTACCGGTCGCTCCGGCTTCGAGCCAGCGTACGCTACTCATTTGGCTGCTGTCCGTGAGCATGCCGCCGAAGGAGGTGAGGTGGTCTGCCATGGCGCCGGGGAGGTAGCGATTGCTGTCGATATGGGGGATATGCTGACCGCCGGTGAAGTAGAACATGACATCAGGGCGATCGCGCATGTCATCGCTTTTCACAGTTTGAATTGCGATCTTTTCCCGGCGCGCTAGGGGGCTGAGTAGGTCTTTGAGGCCGGGGTAGAACAGGGCGCGGACGTTGCGGGCGCGATCTAAAGTTGAGGCGAGATAGGCTGTGCCTCGCTTGGAGCGACCTTGGGCTAGGGCACCTCGGTTGATGAGGGCGGTAGCGTGGTGGAAGCGGGTGGCTGCGATCGCCATGGTGAGTCGCATGCCATAGTCAGTGGGCTTGCGATCGCCCACGGCATTGAAATAGGGATTAGGCGCAGTCGCTGCACAGCCCTCAGCACAGTGGGATTCGTCGAAGCCGAAGCTAAAGGCTGCGGTGATGGACATGCATTCGACGCGGTAGGGCTGAGCCCAGGTGAGGGCATAGGCCTGGGTTTGCGCTGGGGCCTGACGTTCGACGGCTTGCTGGAGCTGCTGGAATTGCTGTTTAGAGAGGCTGGTCTTGTGACGGGGGAAGGCAATTTCGATGCGCTGTTCATCGGGGATGCCGCGCCGCTGCTGGTAGTAATCGCCAATGGCAATGCTGAGCGGATCTTCGGTGTTGACGATGATGGCTAGCTCTTTGCGAGTGAGCGGGTTGTGGGGGGGCTCTGTGATGCTTTGGCAGCCGCTACAGAGCAGGGCGATGGCAGCCAGTAAAGTTACCCCGAACTTGTTGTTAAGGCGCTGGATTGTGCCGAGGAGGGAAGGTTGGAGCTGGCCAGGACGGGGGATAGAGAACGGAGCGGGGTCGGAACTGAGGGGCTCACGTGTGATTGGGGTTGCAAGCCATCGGGCCATGGGTTTGGACGACCTAGGAGGACGTTTGGGAAAGGGTTACTGCGTCTTTACAGTCTATGTACTGAGACCCTAGATTGACACTGTGTATCGCAGTTGAATTCCATCCTAGGTGTACTGGCGGTGTGGAATTGCGTAATCATGACCCTGTAGACATGGCTTTTAGGCAGGTCTTTTAGGCAGATCTTTTTTGGGGTTGGTGTTAGCCAGTTTCTTGGGGCATTTCCATGACGAACTCTCTTTATCAGCAAAAGCAGAGCCTGTTTGATTGTTGGGCCGGTTTCTACGATTTGACGCTGACTTCAGTGTTTTACCAGGCGGTTCACCGCCGTCTATTGGAATCAATTGAGCTGCCTTCTGAATCTGCCCAGCCCTATGTGCTTGATCTAGGTTGTGGCACGGGCAAGTTGTTTAATCGCATTGCTCGGGAGCAGCCGACTTGGACGGGGTTAGGGCTGGACCTATCGCCTGACATGATTGCCCAGGCCCATCGGGCTAATCAAGCGCCGGAGCGGATGC
This sequence comes from uncultured Pseudanabaenaceae cyanobacterium, assembly GCA_938015405.1. Taxonomy (GTDB): domain Bacteria; phylum Cyanobacteriota; class Cyanobacteriia; order PCC-9006; family JAAUQQ01; genus JAAUQQ01. The sequence continues at coordinate 5,156 of CALLPZ010000352.1, read as the reverse complement.
GGTTTCAGGTGGGCAATGCAGTGGCGCTGAGTCAGGAGGATAACTGTTTTGATGCAGTGTTCAACACCATTACTTTCCTCCATTACCCTGAGCCTGAGCGGGTTTTGGCGGAGGTGCGGCGGGTGCTCAAGCCTGGAGGCCGTTACTACTTGGCAGATTTCGCACCGCGCTGGGCTGAGACGCCGGAGGTGTTGGCCCAGGGCATGAGCCCGATTCGGTTCTATAGCCCAGCGGTGCGGGAGCAGTTGGCGGCAGAGGCTGGCTTGACGGTAGTGGAGCATATTTGGCTGTTGGGGCCGGTGATGCTGACGAGCTTTCGCAAGGCCAATTAATCTGATGTTGAACGGACTGCTTTCGCTTGGATTTAGTTTGACTAGACAGGCCCAGTAGGCATAGTCTCCAGCTAAAAAGCTAAAGTGCCAGCCGAGGAAAAGTGGCCGATAGAAGGGCAACTCAGTTGACCATTGTTGTATAAAAACAAAACAGGGGCCAAATGGTGAAAACCCAGCCTGTGGCTTGGGCGATCGCAAAGCAGCGATGGAGTCATTGGCCAATCCCCAACAATAGAATCAAGCCGAGATAGAACTGAGCTTCCAGGCAAATGGTCCAATACACCTGAAAATGTTCAAACCGCCACCTGAGTTCGACAGCCAGCGCGGACATAGAAGCTGTGAGGTTTATCCCACAGCTGCTGGGGTAGTAGGGCATCTAAAAATTGTCGAACTCAGGTGGATTTCAGTCTCATTGCCTAGGGCTTGGGACCCGTGACGAAGGCAGCCCTCCCATAGGACATGGCTGAAGTTTCTTTGGGCTGGGTCCAGCGAATGATTTGACTGAGGAGACGGGGAGCAACGCGATCGCACATCACTGCCAGATGACTTTGCCAGCCCACGAGGATTTCACAATTGCCCCGCTTTACGCCGTTCAGCATGGCCTTGGCAACCTGCTCAGGTCGGGTGGCCTGGACCCAGCGAAAGGGGGTCATATCTTTGACCATGTCTGTTTTGGTTAGCGAGGGCATGAGGTTCGTTACTTTGACATTGTGGGGAGCAAGTTCGCTGCGCAGGGCTTGACTGAAGCCGATAATGGCATGCTTCGTGGCGGAGTAGGTCGCCATGGAAGGCGCGGCTACTTTGCCCATGAGGCTGGACACATTGACGATATGTCCCTGCTTTCGTCGCACCATTTGGCGAGCCACCAGACGGGTAATGGTGTACATGCCCAGGAGGTTGGTCATGAGTTCATTCTCAACTTGTTGTAGGCGCGACTCGATAAATTGTCGCTGGTGGGCGACCCCAGCGCAGTTGACGAGGAGGTCAATGGGGGGATGGTGCCGTAGGGCTTTGACCAGGGTTCCGTGGACGGTGCGGGGTTGGGTGAGATCTAGGGGCAGGATGGAAACTTGTGCCCCGAGCTGTTCTAGATCTGTGGCAACGCGTTGGAGCCGTTGGGGATCGCGGGCAACTAACAGTAAGGTGTGAATGTTTTGCTCGGCTAGAGAGAAGGCGATTGCTTTACCAATGCCTCGGGATGCACCGGTGATCAGTGCTGTTTTGCCATGAAAATCCATAGGAATACCTCGATGTCTCGATCAGAGTTCCGTAAAAAGCGAGCTAACTTCGAGCCCTTTTTGAACCGCAAAATCATTTTTCTTGCCTGGACTCACAATGATTCCTAGGGCAAGTTGTTGATTGCAGCTCTTTATGGTTTGAGGCAGTAATTTTCGCCTGCAGCGCTACGCAGAATGCTGGGGGAAGCGCTGGTGTGATATGGGTTGCGTTGTCTAGCGCGATAGTTTCTGCACTGGAGGTTCGCTTGGGTGGGTCATGACTTGCTCAAATGTCCTTGTTACGAAGGTTTCTACAGCCTTGGATGGGAACAAGGAGGCTTAGGCAACAAGGAAGTCGAGTTCATAAATCAAACAATAATGACTTTCCTTGTGTTCTTTGTAAACAGTAACACATGCTTTTTGAAGTGAGTTGATTGATTAATAAATTCGATGAATTTCCCATTGTTCCCTGGGGATCTATCGAAATAGTTAATCACCGAAAGTGATGGAATATCTGTGCTTCGTAGGGGCTGATACTAAATCTTTTGTAGGCGTATTCGAAGACACAATTTTCTAGGAATATCTATTTCTATCTACGTTATTTCCATTCGCTATTTTGATTGAGAAGTCAGAAAAACTAATCACCCTTGAAGGCTTAAAAGTATTCCAGCTAAATCTCAGAAATATTCTGGCTAAATCTCATCAATCTCTAACTTGATCCCTCCGTGATTGAACGGATCTCTATGCCTTGGGGACCGGGTTTGGGAAGGAAAGGGGGGATGGAAACAGGGCATCTACGGAAAGGGGTGACAACCTGTATAAACTTTGACAAAGAAGCCCTGGCCATTGGCGAGCGACCTGAGCCAGATTGGGGGCAGCGAGTAGAGTTTAAGCGCCCCATGTCGAAGACCTTTATGGCAAGCAGTCTTTTTGTTGCGATCGCCTGTCTTGGAGCAGCGGGCTTCGCCACGATCGAGTTTTTGGCCAAGTCTGATGACTGCTTTGAGAATGCGACGGCCTGCCTCGGTCAGTCTGTGGTGCGGAGTCGGAGTGCGGTGGGTGAGGTGGTGAATAACTGGGAGTAGCGATCGCGTTTTGGCGAGGGGCGTTGCGCTGATCGATGTGGCATCACCGATCAGTATTTCCTATGGGTGAGACCAAAGTGAGACTACAACCGCTAGAGTTGTAAGGTGCGAGTGCAAATGTACTGTGATACCACTCAGCCTGCGCCTCACTCAATTCCTAAGCTATCGCCAGGCCGTTCTCGACTTTCGCGGATTACATACGGCCTGTGTTTGTGGTGCCAATGGCGCAGGTAAGTCTTCACTCTTAGAGGCCATGACCTGGGTGTTGTGGGGCCAAAGCCGCGCTGCTTTAGAAGATGATGTGATTCATCTTGGGGCGGATGAGGTGAGGGTTGACTTTGTCTTTGTCAGTCAAGGACAGCTCTATCGTGTCCTGCGCCGACGTCATCGCAAGCAGTCAACGGTTTTAGAATTTCAAGTGGGACGGCGGACGGGACCGCTGGCTGAGTTGCTTCAGTCTTCTAAGGTTGAGGCGGAGGGGGCCGCCATGGCAGCTGCCCATTGGGCTGATTTGCCTTTGGAGGAGGTTGAATTTCGGACGCTAACGGCAAAGGGCGTGAGGGCGACCCAGCAGCGGATTGTTGAAACGCTGAAGTTGGACTACGAGACCTTTGTGAACTCGGCCTATCTGCGCCAGGGGCGAGCCGATGAGTTTATGCTCAAGCGCCCCAGTGAGCGTAAGCAGGTGTTGGCTTCGCTGATGAAGCTGGACCAATATGACAGCTTGGCGGAGAAGGCGCGGGAACAGAGCCGGGAGTTTAAGGCCCAGGCAGCAGGATTAGAGCAGGCAACGGAACAGTTGGTGATTCAACTGATCCAACTGCCGATGGTGATGGCTGAGCTGAAGACGGTGACGGCAAGTCTAGAGGCTTTGCGGTTAGATCAATCCCAGGATCAGCAGCGTCGAGAGGAATTGCAGACTGCTCAGCGGCAGCGGCAGGACTGGCAGCAGCAGATGGCCCAGGGAGAAGAACAGCGCGATCGCCTCTACCATTCTCAGGCAGAACTCCAGCAACGCTTGGAGCAACAGGTCCAAACCCAGAAGGCTCAACGGTCACTGCTGAATCAAGCTGATGTGATTGAACAAGACTATGCCCAGTGGTGCGAGCTGCAGCATCGAGATGAGCAATGGGCGCTGGTGGCGGAGCAGTATCGCAGTCTGGTGGCGGAGCGAGATCAACTAAAGCCTACATTGGAGCATCAGCATCAGCAGCAGGCGAAGAACTTGGCCCAATGCGAGGCGCAGTTGGTGGCGCTGAATCATCAGTTGGAGTCGATTCAGCCGCTGTTGCAAAAGGCCCCTGAGATTGCGGAAGCCCAGGAAAAACTTAAGGCAGGGCGATCGCGCCTGCGGAAACTGGACCAGCTGCAAGCAGAGGCGATGCCGTTGCAGCGACGCCAGGGTGAACTGCAGCAGCGCTTGGATCGTCTGCGCAGCCAGATGCTGGCTCAGATTTATAGCCTCCAGCAGTTGCGTGAGGAACTAGAGGCAAAGCAAGCAGGCCTACCCCAGTTGGTGCAAGAGTTAGCGGGGCTGACCCAGCAAGTGGATTATTTGGAGGAGCGTCAGCGGATTCAGGATCAGATTCGGGAGAAGGGCCTAGAGCGGCGTAGCTTTTTGGATCGATTGCGGGCCCATAGCCAGGATTACGAGGCCCAGATTGCCAGCCTGGATGACAAAGTAAGAGCCCTGGACGACCCTGATGCGAGCTGTCCATTATGCGATCGCCCCTTGGATGAGAAGCATCTACAAACGGTGCATCAGCAACATGAGTTAGATCGGCAGGAGGCTCTGGATCTACTCGTAGTGGTGCGGGATCAAATCTTGACGTCCCAACGGGAGATTGAAGTGTTGCGGGAGGAGTACCGATCTATTGAGCGTGAGCGGACGGGCTATGGTGGCTTTTTGGAGCGGCGAGGGCAGTTGCAGGAGCAAATTGCCCATGGGGAGTCGGCGCGAACTCGATTGGATGAGGTTGATCGTGAGCTGGCGGGCTTACAGCAGAAGGTTGATGGAGAGCAGATTGCGCCCAAGCTTCAGCAGGAGTTGGCAGAGTTGGAGTCGCATCTAGAGCGTTTGGGTTACGACGAGCGCAACCATGCCTTGGCGAGGGGAGAGGCGGAGCGGTGGCGCTGGGCGGATATTAAGCAGGGGGAGTTGCGGCAGGCACAGAAGCGGGAGCAGCAGTTGGGGGCGCAGTTGGCTGGGTTGGAGGCGCTGCGGCTTGAGCTGGATGAGGAGCTGGGGGTGCTGCAGGAGAGCCCGGCACAGCAGCGACTGGAGATGCTGGAGCAACAGTTGGAGGCATTGGGCTACGATGCCGAGGCCCATGCCCAGCTTCGGCGATCGCTGCGGGAGGGGCAGGGGGCACAGGTGCAGTCTCAGGCCTTGGCCCAGGCGAGGGAGCAGCAGCCAAAGTTGGAGGCGGAGCGGCTGGGATTGGTGGCACAGGGGGCGGTGCTGGATCAGGAGTTGGAGGCCATTGCTCAGCAGCTTGAAAGCTTGGTAACTCAGCTAGAAC
>CALLPZ010000351.1 GCA_938015405.1 uncultured Pseudanabaenaceae cyanobacterium | reverse complement strand
TTCACCCCCAACAACTTGGCCAGTGAAAGCGCAACTGGGAACATCAAAGCAGCAGCAGCATTATTAGTAATCATCTCCGTAGTCACTGCCGTTGCGAAATAAACTGCAGCCAGGGCAAAGTGAGGATTTGTACCTGCCTGTTGCAATAGCAAGGTAGCCAAAATATCCGCAGCACCGCTCACTTCCAGCGCCTTACCAATACCTAAAGCAGCTGCCGTAATCAACAACACTCTCCATTCGATAGATTGCAATAATCTATCGGTAGCGCAACAACCAGTTAACAACATCAAAATAGCCGCAGCGAAGGCAGCCTTAAGTAACCCCAAGCCACCCAAAGTAGCTGCCATCACCATCAAAACCAATATGGCGATCGCGAGGGGAGTGCGTTCATGACGCAGCAGCTCAGAATTAGGAATGCCACTAACCAAATAAAAATCCTTGGAGAGTCGCTGTTGATCAACAAATTTAGCCGGTGCCTCTAGCAGTAGAGCATCGCCAGGCCGCAACTCAATATCCCCAATTTTGCCTGTGAGGCGTTCACCATTGCGAGCTACTGCAACCACCACTGCGCTGTAGCGGCTCCGAAATGAACCACCCCGAATCGTCTTGCCGACGATCGGGCAGGTATTGGAGACTACAGCCTCAATCATGCAACGCTCAGTCCGGGGGACATTGAGCTTAAACACCTGATTAGTTGCCGGTAACAAGCCGCGAATACGCTGCAAGTCCACAACCGAATCCACAACTCCGACAAAGATTAACTGGTCATTAGGACGCAGCTTTTCCTGGGGACTCACCGCTGGCAAAAGCACTCCTTCTCGAAAGATTTCTGCCAAGAACAAATTGGGAAGATGCCGTAGTCCCGCCTGCTCAATCGTCTTATCTGCCAGGGGGCTATCGGGAGCTACGACCATCTCCACGGTGTATTTCCGCGAATCATCATTCTCACTAATGGCAGGCTTACGGTTAGGTAACAACCATCGCTGGGCGATCAGCAGGTAGACAATTCCAAGCACGACGCAAGGAAAACTCACACGGGTGATATCAAAGAGACCTAATTCCTGGCCTGTAGAAGAGAACAGCATCCCATTCACAACCAGATTGGTGCTAGTGCCTAGCAACGTGAGCACCCCACCAAAAATGGCCGAATAGCTCAAGGGAATCATCAATTTCGACGGGCTCAAGCGCAGCTTATTTGCCCAATCCCCAACGATGGGAATAAACATCGCCACCACAGGAATATTGTTCAAAAAGGCACTCATGATCGTCACTGGCAACATCAGCCGCATTAAGGCCGAGTGAACGCCCCGGGGGCGACCTAGCACCTGTAATGAAATCCAAGCCAGTCCACCAGACTGCTGCAGACCCGCAACGATAACGTATAGAACTCCAATCGTGACCACACCAGTATTGCTAAATCCAGCCAGGGCTGTCTCTGTTGAGAGCACGCCGCTGATCATCAAAAGGCCAAGGCTAGAGAGGAAAATCAACTCTGTGGGAAGTTGAGTCGCCAAGCTGATGGTAAAAGCTCCTAGGGCTAGGCTGAGGGAAAACCAGCCTTCCCACGTTAACTGAGACAAAAGCTCTCGATTAGAGAACAAAATTGCCAGGAGAGCGACCGCTCCAATTCCAAGCACAAAATTGACAGGTCGTCGCCCATAACGACGCAGCCAAAGATGCCAGCGCCGGAGCTGCCGCAGCAGAAAATCAGACCCAGATTTTCCTCCAGAGGAACTTAAAGCCGGGGCTTTGGACTCAGCAACCTGGGATTCAGATGATTTAGGTCGAGATTTCATAGGCACAGCGAATGGCCGAGCCATCTGCCTGAATTATTAGGTTCTATCCCAGAGCGACAAACGGCTGTCCTAGGCAACTCTGTTCGGTAATAGGTGTCGCGCCATTACACACTATTATGAACAGCCCTCTTTCTAGCTAAAGGTCTTCTGTCAGAGGAATACGTAGAAGATAGAGCACAGAGCAGAACAAACAAGGCCTCAAGCCTAAGCCAACGATTCAGAGATGAAATATAAATCACGGCAATCCTCAGTGCAGTGCATTAGTCTTAAGATGTATGTGCTCAAGACAGACTTCAAACAAGATCGCCGCTTGCCCTATTATTCACCTAATTAATAGAGCTCTGACGTTTTTAACTCATCACTTATAAACTCAAAACGAGAGAACACTTGATAGTCAAAACATCTGATGTTGTATGGCCGTCCCGTGTGACATAAGCAAAAAAGACGGAAGCGTGGCTGCTTGTTCGCCACTCCTCCGTCTTTTGTCATTGCCTAACCCCTACAGATGTAGGATTCTTTGGATGTCTCAAACTCTAGTTATCAAGACCATTACCCAACAAGCGCAGCATATTCCAGATACCTGTGAATGGAGCAGTAACCCCCCGAATTACTTCACCAGCAGTACTGAAGGTTGAACGGTCAACGAACAGACTATCACCGTTTCGCATAGCCGGATTTTGCTCCGAATTAACATCAGCAGACAAATCCACATCAATTTTCTTCTTCGTCACCGAGCCATTGGGATTCAAACGCAATAGCGTAACTTTCCCCTTCCTAGCACGCTCATTGAAACCGCCCGCAGCCAATAGCGCCTGATTAAGCGGCGTATTGGGAGGAAGCTGAACTTGACCGGGGCGATCCACCTCACCTGCAACCATGACATTGATCTCGTCAGGAGAGAAGCTAGCAGAAGCAACCTCAGTGATATCAGAATCATTCAACTCCGATACCTTCTGAATTTCGATGGTGTCACCATCTTGAAGAGCTACGTCCTGCTTGAAATCGCCCTCTTTGAGCAACTTCCAAAAATCTACCGTCAGTTCCTGCCCAGGACCAGTACGAGTGGTACGTTTCAGAACAATCTTGCGAACATCAGCAGCCTGAGTAATCCCACCCGCAGTCTGAATCGCACGGGTGATTGTCGGAACTTGCAGGCTAACCGTATTGCCTGCACTGTTGCGAAAAGACTCACCGGTAAGGGTATAAGGACCGGGACGGTTGACCTCCCCCATGATAGAAATCTGCATGGGGCGATCCGGGGGAGTAGCGAAGGCCATATCCGACATTTGCCAAGCAACTTCCGGATCAATACCAGAACTAGGCGGTACAAAGACGCTATCGCCATCCCGCAGTCGAAGGTCCTGGTTAATATCACCGCGATTAACCAAATCCCAGAGGTTGACCGTAACCACATTGACACCACGTCCAGCAGAATTAGGACGACGAATTTCAATGATGCTCAAATCGGCAGACTGGGTTACGCCCTGGGCCAGCCGAAGAGTTTCCGTCAAGCTAGGAATCGTTCCTGCAGTTGTGCCATCACCGGGACGTAGAGTGTACGTACCAGGACTTGTGACTTCGCCAGCAATCGCAACAGTAATCGGTCTAGCCCTCTCCAATCCCACCGTGACAACGGGATAGCGAAGAATCGAAGCAGCCTTAGCAGAAACAGCTTGCTCGGTCATTGCAAGAGTTCGGCCCCGCACCGGCACAGATCCCATTTGGGGAAGGTTAATCGTGCCATTGGGAAGAACCTGGAACTGGCCGCTCAGCTCAGGCACATTGAAAAAGTCAACCTGGACCACATCTCCGGGCCCCAGGAGATATTCTTCACTCGTATATACGGAGGGGTCCACAGCCCGGGTTGGCGCAACAGAAGTGCCCAAAGAATCCTGGGGAAACTGTGCAGAAGTCGACCGACGGAGATCGGGAAGTCGAGTAGACCCAGGGTTCCGATCATCCACAAGCTGAGCTGTCGCAGCTAGTGGTGCTGTCGCCAAAAGCACCAGTCCGAGGGCAATACCCCGACCGATATTGCGAATAGATTGAACGGAGTAATTATGCTGCATGTTTAGTTCTGTGCGTCTCCCGAGGCCGCTCTATACATCTAGAGAACCCGCTTGAACGCGTTATATAACTTCTCGTCAAGAAATAATTCTGCCTTAAGTGTATTCGACGCCGCTAAGTGCCGTCATGGCCCCCAGAGGAGCTAGCTTCATCCAATCTTTATGCTTGGGTGAAGCAGAGGCTAGGGGCGCAAACCCAAGACAGCCTTGAGATTCAGTAGATTTTACCAATAACATTTCCTAGGTCATTTCTCCGTTCCGGATTATTTGAACAATCTTGCTGATCTTGAAGAGAGTAGTTGAAGTATTGGTTATGACTCTAGTGCTACGGAGAAAATAAAGCGTTTCTTCGCCACACTATATTTTGGGCGGTGTAGCAGCTGCCACTCTTCGCCAGGCTATTTTTCTTGGCCCTGCAGGCGAAGAGTTTTCCATAGGGCCTGACCTTTCATATAGGGTCTTTTTCGTTATTAAAGTCCACCCTCTAGAAACCCTCGGGTATTGTTCTGCCAGCGAAGCAACAGAAACGTATGAAAGTTCATTTCTGCTGAATCTCGACTGAATTGGGAACATTCATTGGGAGGGATAACCACAGATAAAGCCAGCCGCCATAGCGGACCAGCTTTCTTAATCCACGATATTGATGCTGATCTGCGTCATTGCAGGAGCCTAAGTTTATGAGTGATTCATTCAATTCTCCCGACCACCTCTCTCTGGGAGAGTCTGAGGCCCCAGGCCCCGAGCAAAGTGACACATCCGTGAACGCTCAATCAACCGCCTCAACATCTACAGCAGCCGTAGCAGACTTAGACGAACAAGCGGCGGTCATGGAGTCCTTCGATGAAGGAGACCCTATTGCTGAAGAATCAGCTCCCTTTGAGGAAGAATCCTTTGATGCAGTGGCGGACTCAATCGACGCAGAGATAGCATCTGACGAACAGGAAGTCACAGAGTCTTTCGATGCCTCTGTTGAGGTCGTCGATGTGGAAATCTTGGAATCTCAGGAGCAAGAGCAGTCCTATGAGGTTCACCAAGACGGAACGCTAACCTATTTCCAGTATTTTCTTGACGACGAGTCCGAAACATTTGGGCCTGGCTATGGCGAATGGCGTAATGAAACCAATAGCTCCCCTCGTTCCTTTGTTTCAGCTACTGCAGTAGGCGTAGGCGTCCTGGCCGCAACGTTCGGCGCGGGCTTGCTGATGGCAGAGGCGACTAATCGCAGTAACCTCAGCAAGAACGACAGCTTTGAGGCTGAAACCACGGCGAATGAGGATGAGCGTAACGCCAGTGAGGCATCAGACCTTGCAAAAACCTCTAATCCTGAGTCGGCAATGCCCGACTGGTCTAGCACCCAGAAAGCACTCGCTGTCTCTCAGGGCTCAGCCAAGGCCAATCCAGCCTTGGGCAAAGCAACTCCTGCAACCTCAAGTGTGACGAGTAAGCTGGCTCCTCTTGCTCAATCCTGGGGCACAGCAATGCCATTGCCTCCAGTGCTCGCCCCTACTGCTTCTATTGCTTCCCCATCAATTACTGCAGCCAGCCTGCCTACTCCCGCAGCGAGCTTGCCGACACCACCGGCCATTACAGCTAGTCAGCCAGCTCCTGCAGCAGTATTGCCTCCCCTACCGACTTATCAGGTAGTTCAACCTATCAGTTCTCCAGGAGCACTGAGCTCTCGCACCTCCAGCCTCTCCCGCAATGATCAGGAAGCTGACCAATTGAAAGAGCGGCTAGATGCCTTGCGGGAAGGCAGCATCGCTTCCCCCATTGCTCCAAACTCAGTGCCCGTCACATCTGATGGAAGTGCAAGCTTACTAGATGGTCCTGATAATCGCTGGGTCAGCAATGTACCCAGCCAAGTCAACGTCCCCATCAATCCAGATGGGACCACCATTGAGAATGTCTTCGAGTCGCCAAGTCAAGCGAGCCTAACGGATTCGCCTTACACCAATCCCAGTGTTGCGAGCTCACCAAACAGCGCCCCCTCAACACTCACATCAGCCCCCACTCCTGTGGCCGCAGCTCCCCAGGTTTCTCCACTAGAGCTCGCTCCAGTGATCATCGAGCCTCCTCACCAAGCGGCATCTCTCAACGAGACAGTGGTTCCTCCAGTGGCAGGCCTGTTGCCTACGCCAACAACTCCTGCGGCAGGTCAGTCGGGTAACAATGATGCTGTTCCCCAAGCCGTCGCTCCTGAGAATGAAACGGTTGAGGCCACCAGCCAAGCTAGCAGGGTTATCCCTCCCCAAGATCGCGCAGCGATGGAAATTACTCCTGGGGCGATCGCGCTGGAAGTTATCCCACCATCGGTTAGTGCTCCAGTTCTGACTGCTCCCCCAGAGGCTGCACCAACCGTTAGCCGGGCTGCAGCTGAAAAGCCGGCAATGATAGCAGCGCCGGCAATGGAGAAACAGCAACCTCAGCGAGCTGTAACTCAAACGGATCTTGCTCCAACCGCACAATCTCCAGAGCTTGCAGTATTGCCTCAAGGGCTCAATAGTCTGACGGAACTGACGAGAATCCAGTCCCCTAGACCATTAGCGCTAAGTCGTGAAACCGCTCGCGCTGCTCTGGACAATGCGGAGCAATTGGAACAGTTCATGGTCTTGCCTCTCAGCGTTCGCGAGTACCAACGACTGTGGCGTGACAGTGGGAACGAAGGCACGTTTGCGCCTGTTCACGGCTTTGTAGATTACGGCCAAAGTGTGATTGCAGTGGTCGTCCCCCGTGGCGAAGCTAACCAAGCCGCTCTAACACCCGCGGAAGATGAGCCGGGAAGCAGCAAAACAGCCGTTCTAGCTACTAGCTCTGACTTGACTGAGGTATCTGCTAAGCAAGCAGCTCCTGCCGTTGCTCTGAGACAAAGCTAAATTATCTCGATGATTTAGCTACCTCCTTGGGTATAGCGAGGAAGTCATTAAAAAGGGCGAGGGAGTAAATTCCCTCGCCCTTTTTGAATGAACAGGAGGTCTACGCTACGCAGCTATCCAAGTACAGCAAGGCTACAGCCCAGTGGCTACAACAAGGCACGAACTACACGGGCTGCTTTGAGCAAATTCCCACTCATCAAACCACCCACTCCATCCAGAATTTGCACAATCTCTAGCTCTGGAGCCAGTTCTAGAGCAGGCGCTAAGGCCGCCTGGGCAGCTTGGGGACGTAAGCCATAGAGATTGACGAAGCTGAGGTAAGCATGGGTATAGGGATTGTCACGATCAAATTCCGTTAAGGGCTTGAGGGCCGCGATCGCTCCATCCACGTCCTGCTGCAAAACCTGGGCTAAAACTAGGCCATAGCGCAAATCGCGCTCATCATCACGGGACAGCCCTGGCTGCTCCAGGCGATAACTCAGAGAAGTCTCAGCCTGGGCAACATAGTCCTGGCGCGGCGCATATTGATTCACCCGCGCGACCTCATCAAAAGCAGGGCCAAACACATCCGGCCCCTGGGGCATTAGCCGGGACCATTGACGCAGCTGGGTCAACCAATCTAGTTCGGGCGCCTCAGCAGCCTCAACACTCCCATCCAACGTCAATACCACCTTAGGCACTTGCAGTTCGGCCTCCTGGCCGGTGCGTCGGTCGATATATTTCCCGGTGAGCTGATACTGGCCCGGCTGGGCAGCAGGCAACATCGCTAAGCGTTCTCGCAACTGCACCACCGCTTTGCCTGACTGATCTCCAGCTTCTTTGCCAGCGGCCATAGGCTCTTTCAAGAAGCCTAACCCAGGCGTATGGTCATGGAACCAGCGATCGCGAAGCAAACTTCTGGCGGCATCACTCCCCTCATTGCCCTCCACATCTTCCCCCAAGGTAGGGAGCTCGTCCTGAGGTGGCACCACAGTGGGAACAGTCGCGCCAATCTGGCGAGGTGCAGCAGTCTGAGCAACGAGACTAGGCGCTTCCAAGCGCTGATCTGCAGCCGTTTTATCCTGGCTTGCCAGCGGTTCCCAGGTCAGCGCCACCAGACCATTTTGGAGTGCAGAAATCGGGCCAACCCAACGGTAGGTTACTGCTAAGGGCTGATTGGGCGGGGCAGTCCGGGGCAACTCCACATCCACCAGCTTGACCTGAGCCACATCACTGCTGCTGGGCTCCACCGTAATCCAGGGCTGTTTGCGATGGAAAAGCTTGAGGTCTCCTCCGTCAGGATGCTGCCATTGACCCGTCAAGATAAAGTCTCCACTGGCTTCCACCTGTTCGGTAATCAGCGGTTGAGCCGGAGGAATAGAGCCCTGGTCTCCAGTCTTTGTCAGGAACCAATTAAGCGATCGCAAATCCTGGGGCACCTGATCTTCCCGCACCCCCACCTGGCGGCCAAAAACACGAAAATCCTGCTGGGCACCGAAAAAGCTGATGTTGTGCTGGTTGATCGTGGGCGTAGATGGCAGAACCCCTAGGGTATTTTGCAAATAGGGCTCCGCCTGGACCATCGTTTGGATGATTTCCCGGTGTGGCCACCGCACACCAACTGTGGGCGGATATGCAGTCGCAGCACTAACCGTTTGCAACGCCGCCTGAGCCTGAGATTGGCTTGCCAGGAAGGGCAAAGGAAAAAGATTGGCTAACAGCATCAGGAGCGACAATGCGATCGCGCCCCGAGGTAACCACCGCAACCTGGGCGGATAAAAGGTCATGCCTCGCGCCAGCAGCAAAGACACAGCCGGCAAATAGGCCAAGCCATACCGTGCATCCTTATTGGGATTGAGGCTAGCAAGAAGATAAGCCCCAAGAATAAAAACAACAGGCCAAGCTAGACTTAATGCTCTAACCGGCTCACGTCCCTTTCCTGCCACCAAGCCAGCCTCGCGACTGTAGGCATAGGGAACATTCGGAGCCACAACCTTCGCCTCACTGCGGGGACCTCGCTTCCGCAAGAGTAAATAGAGCAAAAAACCTCCCACAGGGGCCAGCAGGAGGGGCCAGGACACCTGGCTAGGAAGCTGCTTGAGGTAGTACAGCCAAGCATCCCAACTCAGCAGCGAAGGATCTCCTTCTTTCAAGGCAGAGTCCACCGTGGCTCGCTTACTAGACGTCAAAATCAACAGCCAGTTAGGCGCAATCCAGGGCCGCAGCATAAACCCGGTAATGACGACAGCGATCGTCCCTTGAAACAGCCTGGCCCAACGTAAGCGAACCAGCGCAGTCCCGAACACCCATAACAGCGGAAAAATCAAAAAGAGAGCTGCCGTTTGTTTGACCAAGATGGCTAGCCCCAGGGCGATGCCTGTGGCGATCGCTCCAACCCAGCCCCCCAGACTTCCCCAGCCCCGACGACTACCGTGCCATAGGGTCATCATCCACCAAGCAAAGGTGACGCTAGCCGCCAGGGGATAGTCCAGCAAATATTCCAACCGCAATCGGGCTAAGCCTGGCAAAACGGCACAAATGGCTGCGGCCCAAAGTCCCACACGAGCACTCACCGGGCGCGGAAAAATGCAACGCGCCAACCCATAAACCGAAACCAACAGAATGGCACTGAATAGTAACTGCACCATCAGGGCAGTGTCAGCACTAGGACTCCAAAAGTTGAAAAAGGGCAGAGTGGCTAAGTAGGCCAGTGGCGGAATCTTGGGGGCCAAATGCCAAAACTGAGTCCACCAATCCGGGCTAAAACGGCTAGCAGCCTGGTGTCCCACCTCACTCCAGAGCGCCCAATAGTTCATCGCGCCGTTGAGATAGTCCGCTTGGTCCCAGGCGGGCATGCGGTTATCTAGCAACAACCAGAAGCGATCCACTGCAGCACTCACAAGCCAGAACAACAGCAATAGGGCTGCCACTCGCAAACGTGAGGGCGATCGCCGCGAAGGTCGCTCCCCTACAGAGCGTTTTTCCTTGACTCGCTCGCGACCAACATCTTCCAGGACAGCTCCCTGACCTAAAGCTTTGGAAGTATCCCTTTGGGGAGGCCTGCTCCCTCGACGAATCGATTCCAAATCTCGAGGAGGCTGGGCTCGACCATTGCCGTTGCGATAGCCATTCCCATTGCCATTCAGCGGTATGCCATTCCCATTGCCGTTGGAATGATTATTGTTATTCGAATCCGAGCGCCCTGGCTCATTCCCGGAATCCTCCGAGTGGTCATGGTCGCCGGAATCTGGCCCCTGCATCGCAAATCCTGTCAAAACGCATTTAGCCTAGCTATTTTCCCACTCGCTTACCCCATTCCCAAGCGTCCCCACCTCAAAAATAAGTCTCAAACCGCTCACCCCGAGTTTCCCCATTCCCCAACCCGAAGGAAACGCCTACACTGGAGAAATTGTGAACGAATGTAAAGCTCTTTCTATGCCCTCTTCTCCCCGCGTTGTTGTCATTGGTGCTGGCATTGGCGGACTGACTGCTGCGGCACTGTTGGCCAAACGGGGCTATGGCGTCAAGGTCTACGACCAGGCGATCGTACCTGGGGGCTGTGCTTCCACATTCAAACGCCGAGGCTTCACCTTTGATGTGGGAGCCACCCAAGTTGCAGGGCTAGAACCCGGCGGCATTCACCATCGAATTTTTCAAGAACTGGGTATTGATTTACCCGAGGCTCGTCCCTGCGATCCGGCCTGCGCAGTCTTCTTGCCGGGAGAAACAGAGCCGATTTCCGTCTGGCGAAATTTAGACCAATGGAAAGCCGAGCGATCACGCCAGTTCCCCGGCAGCGAGCCTTTCTGGAACCTTCTCGCCAAACTATTTGAAGCCAGCTGGGACTTCCAAGGCCGCGACCCCGTCTTACCCCCCCGTAGCCCCTGGGATTTACTCCAGCTCGCCAAAGCACTGCGCCCTGACACATTAATCACCGTCCCCTACACCTTTTCCACCGTGGGAGATGCTCTGCGTCTCTTTGACTTGGATCAAGACTTGAGACTGCGAACTTTCCTGGACATGCAGCTTAAGCTTTACTCCCAAGTCACCGCAGAGGATACGGCTTTGCTCTATGCCGCCACCGCCTTAGCCGTGTCCCAGGAGCCCCAGGGGTTATTTCACCTCGAGGGCAGTATGCAGGTCCTGAGCGATCGCCTCCACAGCGCTCTGACCTCCCAAGGTGGCGAACTCCACATGGGCCATAAAGTCGAAGCTATCAACAGCAACGGTAAACGCCCCCAGTCTGTCACCATCTGCCAAACCAAAACTGGCCAAACCTTCACAGAACCAGCTGACCACGTCGTCGCCAATGTCACGGCCCAGGACATCGTTCACCTCATCGACCCAGCGGCAAAAGCCAAGCCCCTAGTTCAGGGATACACCAACCGAGTGGACGCACTTCCTGACGGCTCCGGGGCTTTCGTCATTTACCTCGGTGTAGACCAAGCCGCAGTCCCTCCGAACTGTCCGCCTCACCTGCAATTTCTTTACGACTACGACGGTCCCATCGCTGAAAACAATTCTCTCTTTGTCTCCGTGAGCCATCCCAACGATGGCCGTGCTCCAGCAGGTAAGGCGACCATTATTGCCTCATCTTTTACTGACGTGAGGCAATGGTGGAATAGCAGTGAGGCAAACTATGAAGCGCTGAAACAGCGTTTCACGGAGGAGGCGATCGCTCGGCTGAGTACCTACTTCGATCTCCGCCCAGAACATATCACTGTCTGCGAAACAGCCACCCCCAGAACCTTCCACAAATATACCGCCCGGAAACAAGGCATCGTTGGCGGGGTAGGCCAACGGATTCCAACATTTGGCCCCTTCGGCTTCGCCACCCGCACCCCACTGAAAAACCTATGGCTCGTGGGTGATTCAACACATCCCGGCGAAGGCACTGCTGGAGTGAGCTACTCTGCCCTCACAACCGTCCGTCAAATCGAACAAAGCAGCTAATAAGCCGAACAAGTATCTCTCCGATTAAGGCAGTTCAGCGCCATCTTCCAACGGGAGATCAGGCAATGGCGGCGGCTCAGAAATAGCATCCACAGGCTCAAAATACTCCGGCTCGGGTTCCGGAGGCACATACTCCGCCTCCTGCTGGGGAGTCGGGATATAGGCAGGCTCTGGAGGAGCCTCGTAGAAGGGCTCTGGCTCGTAATAAGGCTCCACAGCAGGCTCGTAGTAAGGCTCCGGCGCAGCCACAGGCTGGAGCAATGCCTGCCAGCTATCAATGCGCGACTGGGCTGCACCATAGGAATCAGTCCAGGAAGGAACCATCCGAGCTGTATCAATAGCTGCGTACAAATCAACACTGGCTTGATCAATCGCAATTTGCAGCAGTCGATTACTCCAAGTGGCAATTTCTAAGTTTGCGTCATAGCGCAGACTGCTACCTACAGGTACCCGGTCCGCTGTCTCAATCGCTTGGAGCAGGGATGAAGGATTCCAACCATCCTGGGCATATCCTCGAGCCGTAATCAAACTATTCTCTGCGTCAACCCGGCCCTGCCATCCACTGATGGCATCCTGGGCTTCACCGTATAGCAAACGACCAGAACCCACCTGCTGAGCAGAAGCGATCGCGCCGGGCAAGTTCCCTGATGCAGCGAGGGCACGAGCCTGGGCTAAGAACGGCTGGTCCTGGAGCCACTCCAGCTTCTCTCGCCATGCCGCACTCCTCGTTTGGGCACTGTCATACAAGGCACGCCCCCGACCAATTCGATTCGCTTCTGAGATCGCCGCTTGATAGCCCTCCGCCGTGGCAGATTGGGCGAGCTGCTCAGCTCGATCCATGATGGGCTGATCTTCCTGGGTCTGAATCGTTGCCGTCCAGTTGCTAATCATGGCCCGCGCATCGTCATAGCGGGGATTCGTTTGAGGAATCAGGGAAGCTTCTGAAATCGCAGCCACCAAGCTTGGGATATTCCCTCGGGAAGCCAACTGCTCAGCCTTTTGCAAACGAGCCAAATCTTTAATGTCAGTTTGCCAACGCGTAATCAGCGTTTGAGCCTTGGTGTAGTACGGACGATCAACCGTAATCTTGCGAATATCAGAAATGGCAGCCTGAATGTCCCTAACCGAGCCACTCCAGGTACGGGATTGCGCTCGGGCAATGGTGCGGAAGTCTTTGACTTCTTTCTCCAAATTGGCCTGCTTCGGCACATTGTCGAGAATATTCAGCGTCTCACTCAAATCCTTGGCCTCCAAGGATGTCTCGGCCAGAGCCATAAGCTGCTGTCCGTAACGGGCTAACGCACCTTTAGCAATGGGATACAGACGACTCTTCGGCGAAATCGAAGCCGCTAAACGGACCGCTTCAATCACACTATTGGCATCGCCCTTATCCGCTAACCCCTTAGCCTTCGCTAGGACGCTATTTGTGCCTCGCACCTCTTGAACTTGGTCACTAATTTCCTCGTACTTCGTGGTGCGCCAGTAGCGATTATCAACAGAGAGCAGCAGCGCTGCAATCTCAGCAGCTTTATTCCACTTCTGATTGATCAAGGCCTTTTCAGAGTCGGAGAAGATCCCTTCAGCCTTCTCCCAGGTCGTCTTCCAGCGCTTACTACGGCGCTTCATGAAATCTTCGGGGCATTCGCTATCGGAACATTCCAAGCGCTCGTAGGGAATGCGCTCAGCAGTTTCCAAAGCTTCATCCAAATTGCCATCCTGGAAGAGCTCTTCCGCCACATCCATTAATTCCATGGACCATCGACGAATATTGCGGTCCACCATGGGTCGCAAGGGATGATCGGAAGGCAAAGAATCAACCAGCACAATGGCATCTAACAAGCCCCGGTGGGTCTTCTTATCTGCTGCCGCCTGGGCACAGTAGACGCGCAGAGAAGCAGAAGCCAAAGGCCAAAAAACCCGAGGACATTCCAAAGCCTGGGGCAAACGAACCAGAGACATGAAGGCCAAAGCCCCCGATGCCGTAACTCCGCCCATGGCGAGGAAAATCCAGAGTTGCCAGCTCACTAATAAACGCGTCAGCCAAATCGGCCCTGAGCGCCCCTTACTCCGTGAAGGGGGAGAAGCAACCTGTGCCCCCTGGGCAGACGGTGACTTAACGTTTCGAGAATGGGACTTTGCAGTTCGCGTACGAGACTGGGCAACAACCTTGGTTTTTGCCCCAACCGACTTCGCTGTCATGGACTTCGCAGCCACGGGCTTCGTCCCAGCGGACTGATTAGCGCCCATCGATTTGGCCCCTGAAGGCAACGGCCCGATGGACTGCTGCGCAGACTTGGATTTGGAGGGCTGATGAAGAGTCATGGAGGCTCAGAAAACACCACAGGGCGGGGGAAGAGTCATTCGGACTGGGCAAACAGCCATTACTGAGAAGAAAGCCCATTGAGGGAGAAGTCAGCCCCCTAGTTACTCAACGCCAATCCCATGGGATTAGGCTTAGGCATTACGCGGTTGCAGTGATGTTCCCTAGGACGATCATTAAGGGGATAAAGCTCCGCGCCCCTTAGGGTAGCGGAGATTTATTTTTTCTGAGGCGACCTTAAGAGCTTTTATCTCAAAGTTATGCGCCAGACTGCTCTCCAAAGGTTATCCCAAAGGTGTAATGCGGCGTAGCGGGGGAAATTTTGTGCTCAAAGTAACATATCAATCCCGTACAAAGGCAAGGTTCAAACGACCTATATCCCTAGGGGTTCTGGGCCATCATGCTGAATGGCTCAGGGTATATCGATGCCCTGTAGCATTCTCGCTGGCAATTATTTACCCTGTACAAAAAGTATTCCCTAAAGAAATAGCGGGCGATCGTCTGCTCCTTGTTGAAGGGTTGCCTCCACACCTGTCCAATCTTCCCCTTCAATCATTGCCATCACTTGCTCCAGACTCTGCCTGTAGCTGGTCAAGCTTGCCAGCAGGGCTTCTCGGTTATAGCGAGCCATGAGCAATCCCAACTCCGGATTACCGCCCCCGACCCGGCTGGTATCCCGAAACCCAGAACTGGCCAGTTGTTGAGCCAGCTGACGCACCGCAGGAGTTTCCTCTCGCCGACAAGCTTGGAACAAACTGGTACTCACCATCACGGGCAGGTGGGAAATCCAGGCCACGGCACGGTCATGCTCATCTGGAGCACAAACGTAGGGTACGGACCCTAAAGCGATCGCCAACTCCCGCACCCGCTCCACAGCAGCCGAAGGCGTTCGCTCCGTCGGCGTCAGCACATAGGGGCGATCCTGGAACAGATCTTGCAACGCCGCATCAATCCCTTGCTCCGTATTGCCTGCCATGGGATGGCCACCAACAAAATTAGGCCAGAGCGGCTCTATTTCTTCCACAATGGGACCTTTGACCGATCCCACATCCGTCAAAACCGTCTCAGGCTTGAGGTGGCACCGCAGCAGTTCAACTGTTTGGCCTAAAACATTGAGGGGGGTGCACAGGATAATCACATCCGCAGGCGCCAAACTGGCGAGCTCCAATGAAGCCTCATCAGCAGCACCTCGAGCCACGGCGCGATCACAGGTCAGCACCTTACGGCTCACCCCCAGTACTCGATAGCCACGACGCCGCAGGTCCAGCCCTAAGGAACCACCAATCAGCCCCAAACCAACGATCCCCACTGTCATTGCAGTAGCGGGCACAGCATTGGTCCCCATGGCCGCTTGTGCATCACCCATAGCCATACAAAATTCCCGTATTCCGTAAAACGTTGTAGCCCTCAGAGACAAGCGCCAACTCATCCGAGCCTATTTATTCACTTAGCCAGCGTATCTCCTTCCAGGTCTCAGACAGACAGCAAAACCATTGCCAATCTTGCAGCACGTCACCCCAAGCCAGAGACCAGCACCTAAAACCATCACAAAAACCGCCTCTAGCCCACAAGCCCTAGCCTTCGGTGCATTTGGGGAGCAGGCTCAACCACCAGGGGGCTCAGCCTGGGAGACCATGACCCCTCACGGGCATTCTGAGGAGTAGAGGGAGCCCAGGCAAGGGAGCCAGACTACAGCCCGTAGGGCACACAAAACTCTGGCCCTGCTCGCATCTTTTCATCGCAGCAGCCTACTCCCAATCCGCAAGTCAGTCAGTGTGAGGCATAGGCTATGGAGACGACCCAACAGGTCATGGATTCCGATCGTGTCCCCTTGCTCTATGCAAGTGGCGAAAGGGCATTTCACCAATCCAACCTGCGGGGGGTGCGCTGGCAGGGGCGAGTTTTCAATGGAGCTGATTTTAAAGGCTCAGACTTTACCAAAGCCCATCTACAGCAGGCTCAACTGGTTCAAACGAATTTCAGCAGCACCCAACTGGCCCAGGCTCGCCTCTCCGAAGCCCAACTCAGCAAGTCTTGGTTCAAGCGAGCCGACCTACAGCGAGCGCAACTCAACGGAGCCAATCTGCAAGAGGCCCAAATGAAGCAGGCTTGTTTGGCCTGGGCTCAAATGGAAGGAACGGACTGCCGCAAAGCCTCCCTCATTGCCACCAACCTGGAACATGCCAATCTCAATGGTGCAGATTTTTCCCAAGCGGTACTCAGTGGGGCTGACCTGCGCTTCGCGGAACTACGCCATGCCAACTTTCAGCGGGCCAACCTCAGTGGTGCCAACCTCAGCGGCGCCAACCTCCGTTGGGTGGACTTAAGCGGCGCTAACCTCCGCTGGGCAGACCTCAGCGATGCCAAGCTGAGTGGTGCCAATCTCATGGGTGCCGACCTGAGCAATGCGACCTTGAGCCATACCAGCCTGGTCCATGCGGACCTGACCCAGGCCTGCCTCAGCCGTGTCCACTGGGTGGGAGCCGATCTTTCCCAAGCCACCCTGACTGGAGCCAAACTCTACGAAACGCCACGTTTTGGTATCCAAACCAAAGACTTGGTCTGCGAATGGGTTGATCTGAGTCCCGGTGGCGATCGCGCCCAGGTTCATAACTTCACCAACGCTCAGCAAGCCCAGCAATTCTTTCGCCCTGCTCGCCCTCAAGTGCAAATCAGCATTGATGCCGGCATGGCCCATTACGACAATTTTGTTCTGGCCAGTTTTTACCACCAAGTCGCCCGCAAGTTTTCCCTGTTCAAGCATCCCCCCAGCTTTGAAAGTGACCAACGGCGAACCGTCCTCAACTTCGTCCTTGAGAAAGAGACAGACCTTTTAGCCCTGGCCTACCTCGCCGTCAATCCCTTCAAAGAAGTTAAAAGCGCCCATTACAACATCCAAAAGCTCCTCAGCACCCTCCAGGCTTTGGAATCAAAGCTGACCGTGGCAGAGCAAAAAGCTGTGGAACAAACAAGTCAACAACTCCAGCCTCTGCTAGGACAGCTCAAGCCAGTCAAGATGCCCAGCGCCAATCCCAGCCAGAGCTTCTTCGATGCCCCCATCCAAGTCATGTTGCAAAACTCCAGTGGCGAGATGGTGACCCTCTATCAACATTCTCAGTTTGGCAAACGCATCGTTAACATTTCTGGAACGATCACTCGTTCTGCAGGCTTGCCGAGCGAAGCCCGCAGGGCATCTCGCATCCGCGCAGAAGAGGCTTTGGGCTTCCTACAGGGCTTCTACCAATTGGAGATTTAGGATCTTTGGAACTGACACCAGTCAGCTCCAAAGACAGGTTAAGAATTCCTCCCAAATCCACGATCACAAAGCGGAGGCAACGATGTAGTTGTCGCCTCCGCTTTGTATCTGCATCTAAGTCTCAAAGTGGTTTGGGCCAGGTCTAGGTCACCCCAATCCTGCTCGAGGACCAGCCTGTCGCCCACCAAGCCATCTATTCCGGTGGGTTATAGGTCAACCACTTAGCCTTGACCACCTGCGCAGCAATCGGCTTCGGTCCGGGCTCGAATCGAACGTGGATATCGTAGACCCCGCTCGGGTGGGTCCAACGCCAAAACGACCCAGAAGAGGCATCCTTCTCAGCGATGAATTGAGTCTGGGCATCCAGAGCCCCACCCTCGTAGCGCTGCCCCCCTTCTCCCAATAGCGCCTGCACATCTGCGATCGCCATTCCAAGATGAATTCGCTTGTAGGGACCATAATCCACTGCCGGTCGATTGCTCTCGGGAGCAGGGCGAGCCATACGAGCCTCTTGCCGCTGACTCGCAGGAACGGCTCGGCGGCGTGCCACTGGACGTTGAGGGTCCTGAGCAGTCCAAGGCAATGAACCACAGCCACTTAGCATCAGAACCAACAAGCCAGCCCCAGCGCATCGAGGCAGCGCAGAGAACCATAGCCGGACTGGGACAGAAGTCAGGCGAGAAAAGGGCAACGTCATGGGATCCTAAAAGATGGCAAGCTGAGGCTTAAGACAAAGTCGTTCTGCCCCAAAATGCGAGGCAGAATGAGTACTACGACAAGCAGCAAAACGCGAATTTGCGAGGGCAGAACGCATCTCTAGGATTCCCGGACAGGGGCAAGCTTCACCGCCCCACCCACTAGTGCAATGCTCCGATTCTCAAGCTCTCACCCATGCCTGCCATCGACGGACTGTGCATAATGAAAAGCTCAGGCGATCGCGTGGTTACTCGACAATCCCCAACGTGATTGCTGTGATCGGTCCACTCCACCACAGATCAATCTCCGCTCCCTAG
>CALLPZ010000350.1 GCA_938015405.1 uncultured Pseudanabaenaceae cyanobacterium | reverse complement strand
GGCCATGCCCAATTTGATCTGACCAGGGGGCTGCTCTACGGAAATTAGACCTCGGCGAACCCTGCTATCGCTGTCGAGGAGGAGATCGGCTAAGGCAACTTGTCCCAGCTCTTTGAGGACGGGGGAGGGAGGCACGGATTGGCCGACTGCTTTTTCCACGCCGACCAGGTTGGGCATGGCGTGGTAGGCCTCGGTGAGCTTGTCTGCACCCGGGGGAACGAGGACATCACGGTATAGATCTAGACCGATCGCCCGAGGCTTGTAGCTATTGATTTTGGTTAGCAGATCTGCCAATTGTTCATCGGAGATAGGCCAGCGTTTCAGGGCTGAAATATCTGCTTCTTCAACAGCGAGTACGGTGATGCGTGGATCTTTCTCGGCGAGGGGCTGATGTCGGGTGAAGAGGTCGAAGGCTTGAAACTCTAAGAGTTGTAGCCAGCCCAAGCTATTGATCACCAGGACTGTGCTGGTAACCCCCAAGGTTACGGCAAGACCAGATGCGGCTTGCTTCTGTTTCGCGATCGCGCCCTGACACTTGCGCAGACTGGCAGTAATGCGGTGAAAATTCGCCTGCATGGTAGAGAATCAGATGCCAAATGGTAGATCTGTGGTGGATGAAGTGGAGTCTTTCATCCTGTTCAAGTTGTCCTAAATTGAGACGAGTTTGAGTCTAGTTGGAGAAACTAGAAAGGCGAAAAATATCCAGTGTGAGGCCGCTGGATATACCTTTTGTTCCCTCAAGTTTCAAGGTAATAACGAATTGTGAATCTACAGATACATAGAAATCGCCCATCGCTAAGGAATGACGATGGGCGATCGCTCAGGTGATTTGGCAGAGAGGTTGAAGCTTGCGGGATTGTGAATCTCTAGCTCCTTCCTCTCTCACACTATATTTCTGGGTTGTTGGTATCTAGTTCTGATGCTGATCTTTTATTGAGGCAGATTGGTTAAGCCGCCCTCATTGAGCAGTTGAGACCAAGCAGCTTTGCCCTCGCGATGATTGTCATTCTTGAGACTTGCTAGCACTTCCACCGTTTCGTACCACAGACCAGCGCGGCCATAGCGAGAGGCCTGCTCTATGGGAGTAAGGGCTGTGGTGACATTGGCAGGGGCATCGTCCTCAACGCGTTCTACCCAACCTGAAGCCCAAGGGCTGTCAGGGCCTAGCTTGCTACCGCAGATCACGGCTACAGACCAACGATATTGCTCTCCAACTTCCAGGGCTGGTGCATTGTCAGGCAGATGAAACTCGACCAGGCCAGGCTCATCATTGGGCAGGCTCATGGTCATTTCGAAGAAGTAGCTCTCATCATCATTCTTGAGGCTAAAGAACACCTGTTTCGCAGAGGTTTGGTCTACGTAGGCCATGAAGGTGGGGCGAGCGGTGGCAGTTAAACCACTATTGCCTTCAGGTGTCAGCAAGGTCACTGTTTCTTCTAGACCAGTGCGGTTTTGTAGACAACGACCTCGAGAGGCCCCCCCCTCAGAATTCTTGGGCATGGTTTGCCCCTTGGGTGCGAAGAAGCCGCCAAACTTACCTGTTCTAGCAGATGCGGTTTGGGTTTGTGCTAAAGCACTGTGAGACAGGGTTGCTTCGGCTAACCCCGTAATGCCTAGAAAGGAAACGGCGAGTAATGCGTAGGCAGTAGATTTCAGTTTAGACATGGCAAAAACAGAGATTCACAAATTAGGGATTCAACAGAAGATGACCGTTTTACGGCAATGCCAGAGTCTCAACTTCTAGTGACTGCTTGCTAGAAAGTGATTGCTGGTATGGAGAGAGCCTGGATGGGGCTGTAGGTAGATGGCACAAAGACGGGGGATATCGATATTTCGAATGCCTGGCGAATAGTAGGCACCTGAGATATCGACCTTGCTTGAGTGCCAACTGGCATTGCAATGGCTGAGATAAATTGCCATTGAGACTGATGTTGAATCGAGTTTTCTCTGTCTCGTTCATGGATAAGCCTCACTTAGATTCTGCTTTATTTCCTTGGAGATGAAACTTGACTTCCTTGGCTTAATCGATTGTTGTTGCTGAGGTTGAATTCCTGCGAAGACTCAGATTGAATTGTGGCAATTACTGAGTGACAGGATTGAGATCTGGGGATGAACTGTCCGCAAAAATGCGGAGTTTCTAACCCGTCTTACAGGTTCTAACTCGTCTTACAACCAATTACCCACTAGGACAAAAGCTGACCAGTAGAAGGGATGGTTGTACTTATCGCTATGGAGCAGTGCGAGCTGGGCCTGCCGCAGGGATGCACCACGGGAAATTTCATTAGAAGCTGCCAGGTCTTGATAGAGCTCGGTCATAAGCTTGGCGGTGGAACGATCATTCACGGACCAAAGCGTGGCCAGGGTGCTACGAGCACCGGACTGCACTGCCAGACCCGCTAGACCCAGAGCGGCCTGGCTGTCCCCTGCTGCGGTTTGGCAGGCACTGAGGACCAGGAGCTCAATCGGTTTGGTTTGGCTATCGCGGCGGCTTTTCAGGAGTTTGCGGATTTCCCGTACGTTGATTTGGGTGTCCCAGGTTAATAGGAAAGTCTGCTCTGGATCTGAGCTGAACTGACCGTGGGTGGCAAGGTGAACGATGGGGAAGGTGCTGTCCTTGAGCTGGCGCTGGAGGTTCTCCTTGGTGAAGGCCTTGTCCAGCACAACCTTTGAGGGGACGCTGGCTTGGATTTGCTCGATTTCCTGCTGTACTCCAGGGAGGGCAGAGAAGCCTTGGCGAGATTCAGTGAGACCGACGCTGAGTGCCTGGAGTTGTTCTTGGCCCAGGGCACGGGGCTCTAAGAGCTGCAGGCCAGGGGTGAGTGCAACCTGGTAGTTTTCGACGAGGTACTGGCTACCGTCATACAGCGCTGCCATGGGCAGGTTACGTAGGGGACCGTCTGGGACGAAGACGAGCGTTTCGATGCCATGGGCCTGGAGCGCTTCATCGGCGGGACGGACGAGCCAGTCATACAGCTTGCTGGAGAGCTGGCGTTGGCGGCGAGAGGAGGCAATGGGGGTGAGGGATTGAAGCCAATTATCGAGGGTGCGCTCCAGGTGTTTCGGGCTGATGGCCACGCTGTGGTGGCTGAGCGGTTCGCCAGGGATGGAGACGAGGACTTCTAGACGATCGCTGAGAATAATCGGATAGAAAACCGCTGCAGAGCGGTCAATCTCGTCAATCTTTTGGCTGGTGACATCGAGACAGGCGGAACGGAAAAAGTTTTCCAGCTCGGCGAGTTGTAATTCCTCGATAGCATCGCGGGCTTCGGTCAGCATGGCCTCGCTGGAGTCCGGCTGAATGAGGAGAGACATGAGTTCCCGGTAGACGGGCTCGACGCTCTCGCGGAAGGAGAATTGAATCTCGGGGTTGGTGGCCACCAGGTCACTGCGGATGGAACGCAGAGTGGTGACGGCATCGCGGTAGGAGGCGATCGCTTCCTGGCGTTGAGCTTGACTGAGGGGTTGCCCTAAATTCTGATCGCCCGACTTGTTGTTGGACTTGGTGGTAATGCGACCCATTTGCCATTGCCAACGGTATGCCACATCGGGGGCATGGTTCGTTTGAGCCAGTCGCAGGGCTTGGCGGGTGAGTTGGGTTGCATCATCCCACTGGCCCGTTTGTTCGTAGAGGGTTCCGAGTTCTCCTAGTGCGTAGGATTCGGCTCGGGCATCTTTGAGTTGGCGGGCTTGTTCTACCGCGATCGCGAGCTGTTTGGCGACGCCTTGGGAGCTGTCGAGGCGTTCTAGCTTGGCGTTGAGTCGGGTTGAGGGTTTGTTGCTTGCTTTTATCCCGGCACTTTCAGATGGGGACATTAAGGCGATCGCCTGGGCCGAAGGGCTCGCTGCTCCTAGCTGGCCTTGTTGCTCCAGCATCTGCATGATGCTAGAGGCGAGGTTGACCCGACCGTAAATGGTGCGGCGACTGGGAGTGAGGCCTTGAAATTGGCCTTTGATTTGAGGGAGCAGTGCTGTGGCTGCCTTCCACTGACCTTGGTCAATGTGGAGGCTCAGCTGGTTGAGTTGCGCCTCTAGGCGCACGAGGCCATCACTGCTAGCGGAAGCCAAATTGTACGAGGCGATCGCGGCTTTTGGGTCCTTTAAAGCCCGTAGCGTATTGCCCAGGGTGATGTGAGTCGCGCTGCTGTCTAGCTGATGCTCTTCAGCCAGGGCCAGAGCTTCTTCCAATATCTGCCTGGACTCCTTGAGATATCCCGTGGCTTGGAGAATGCTGCCCAGGCTATGGAGACCCAAGGCTTTGATTTCTGGATCTGCTTGGTCTTGCAGCTGCTCTTGCAAGTCCTGCATTAGGGTGTGGGCGCGATTGTAAAGGCCAATCGTTTGCAGGGCCTGAGCCTGATTGATTTGACTTCCCAGAATGCCTCGTTGGTCCTTGGCTTGGCTGTACTTCGCCTGGGCATCGCGCCACATGATCAAAGCTGCTTCCGCATTGCCTTGGTTGAAGAGGTGGCTGGCTTCGGCATTTAGCGCTTGGGCTTCGCCTAGGGCGGTTGATTGGAGCGTTGTGCCAGCGTGACCGTTCTTAGCAGGAGCTGCGCTGCTCAGCGCCTGGTCGGGCTGGCTGAGGGCAAGCTTCAGGCCTAGCTGAGGTGAGTAGCGCCGCGCCTCTATGGAGGATTGGAGTGATTGAGCAGGGTCGTTTGGGTTGGACCGATTGGCCGCGAGGCCCGGCATGGCGAGGCTCGCACAGCAGAAGGAGACTAATGCCAAGGCAATGAGCCAGCCACGTTTCCAACGTTTCAGTGGGTTGAAGCGCTTCAGGGGTCGGGAGGTGTGGAGGCGACCCAGCTGGATTAAACCGTTTAATTTCTTGGCACTCAATTTCACGGCGCTTTTTACTCACAATTGCAGCGTGGAACGAGGCTTGGATTATGCCTCTACTTAGGTTGCCCGAGCGATTCTAAAAAGAGACAACATTGAGGGCTAGATAGGGACTTTGCGTCAGGACTGTCTGGGGAAAGCGATCGCGCCAGGTTATGAATCAGTTTCAATGGATTGCCAAAGTGATAAAAAATACGACTTAAGTACTGTTTTAGTCTTTGCTTGTATTTAATGTTTCTTTCGTCCGTCGAGATTATAAAAAATAGTGATTAAAACAGATCTTTGTCAGGTATTGCCGATATGTTTACGCCTACGGTAATTGGATTCGGATCGCCTTTGTCGGGGTGGTCAAACGATCTCAATTAGCGGGGCTTAAGCCCAACCCCATGATTGTTCTGTTGATTTCCTTAGGATTGGTGTATGGACCTCATTATTAGCTTTGTAATCACGGCGATTGTGACGGCGATCGCGTTGATCATTATTTCGAAACTACCGCTCGGCGTAGAGGTAGATAGCGTTGGTAAGGCATTGATTTCAGGCTTAGTTTTTGGTGTTTTAGGGGCTCTGGTGCATCCCATTAGGGCTCTGTTGGAGCTTGGTCCCCTGGAGTATTTGTTCTTTCCCTTGCTCTTCTTGCTCAACGTGGCAGTCTTTGGTTTGACTGCAAAATTGGTTGAAGGATTCCGCCTGCGCAGCATTTGGAGTGCTGTGTTTGGATCGCTGCTACTCACCGTTGTGGCTTCTGTCTTGTCCACGGTGTTCAGCAAGATTTTCACAGTGGTTGTCTAGGTCAATTGCAACTGGATTAAGCTGCATTGGCTTGTATTAGTCTGGGTGTAGATAGAAAAAGCGGGGGTACATACCCCCGCTTTTTCTATCTGTAATTGTCTTTTTATTTGGCTGATCTATCACGCTTTAGCGGTGTGAGCTTGCTGCGCTTAAGCTGGTACCTCAACCGTTTCATTGCCTTCTAGAGCAAAGGCTTGGTGAATGATTTTGAGTGCTTCTACAGCTTGGGCCTCATCCACCAGACAGCTGATTTTGATTTCTGAGGTGGCAATCATTCGAATGTTGATCTGGGCCTTGGCTAGGGCTGCAAACATCTGTGCCGCAACGCCAGAGGCTGCCACCATGCCCGCACCGACGACGCTTACCTTGGCTACGGTGCTATTGGCTTCCAAGACAGCACAGCCCATGTTTTCAACCAAGTCGGCTAGAGCTTCCTTGGCACGGGCGGCGTCATCCCGAGCCACGGTAAAGGCTATGTCGCGGGTGTCGATTCCGTTAAACCGACTGCA
Organism: uncultured Pseudanabaenaceae cyanobacterium; assembly: GCA_938015405.1. Classification (GTDB taxonomy): domain Bacteria; phylum Cyanobacteriota; class Cyanobacteriia; order PCC-9006; family JAAUQQ01; genus JAAUQQ01. The sequence goes on along the minus strand of CALLPZ010000350.1, from coordinate 33 downwards.
GCGCTGGGATTGAATAATCATGTCCACGCTGAC
>CALLPZ010000349.1 GCA_938015405.1 uncultured Pseudanabaenaceae cyanobacterium | reverse complement strand
GCGGCGAATTCAGGGGAAATCCCCCTCCATGATGCAGATTTATCTCCAGCTAAAACCTGCCTAGATCCAGTGTTTGGTTGGACCTTACCCCTGGGCTTGCAACAGTTGTCGGGACGGTGGTGTCAGCCTTGGAATGTGTGGGGGAATGCCCAACATTGGCGAGCTGAGGCGATCGCGCTGGTGGCTCAATACCAGGCGCAGATGTCTCGGCTGGTGGCAGCGGGTCTACCGCCAGAAATTGCCCAAGCTGGGCCTTGCCCATCTAATTTGGATCCATCCGATGGGGCTTCATTGGGGATTTAGTCGGAGTCACGTTTGGTGCCGTCGCTTTCCCCAGGTCTGATAAATCGTTAGCAAAATGCCCTGAGGACGATTACTGTCCCCAGGGCATTTTGAATTGAGCTTTTGAGTTTGGATGTTTGGTCTGGATGCCAGGCCGTGAGGATTAACTCAGCAGCTTTTCCAGGACTGCGGCCATGTCCAGCATGAAAATGGACTGGAGTTCGCCCCCTTCAGTCATGGCAGTGCGAATCATATGGCTGGCCACCCAGAGGGTATCCGCTTGGCGATAGGACTCGGGGAGTTCACGAATCTGTTCAAGGGGGATGTCCAGTAATCGTGGGGTTTCGGGTGTGGGTATACCCATCAGTTCACCCGTTGGACTGGGGGTGAGGACAAGATAGCCCGGGCGCTCTGGGTTGAAGGCACCGGGCGTGCCAAAGAGTTGCTGGTGCAAATCAACGATGGTGAGCTCGCGATCGCCCACGGTGGTCACACCGACGGCATTGAGGCCACTGCTATAGACCTTCGGACGGTTAATGACGCGGCTGATGTTATCCATGGGCACCGCCAGGCGTAGCTCACCCACTGGGAAAACAATGAGTTTGCGGTGGGTCAGTGCATTCTTTTTTTGATTGGAACGCTTGCCCGTGGAGTTGGCTTGGGCGGTGGGTGTTTGAGTCGGCATGATGGATTGCGGTGCTTAGGAAGCTGCAAGGAAATGCCAGGAGACGCTGCAGGGAGGATCGGAGGGGGCGGCCAACATCCTCAGAATGCCCAGGGGGCTCAGGAATCATGCAAGGCCATGGGCTTGACGGCCTAGACCTTGTCGAGTCATGGCGCTTGCTGAGGCTGGACTTGGGCTAGAAGCGCCAGTGGGTCCAGCTTGCTTAAGGGGTTGTTTGAAAAGGCCAGTCGCTGTGGTAGCGAGTCCCATGAGGGCCGCTAATTGAAACAAGCTGGAGCTTAGAGCATCTGGTCTTGGTCCCAAATTTGAGGCTAAGCCGAATTCTCAAACAACCTCTCAGCATGAGTGGCTGGTCGTCTAGACCTTTGCACCTTGCTTGGAGAGGATGGTCTTGATTGACTTCAGGAACTCCTGCTCGACGTAGGGCTTGCTGAAGTAGTCGTGAGCATTGAGCTGCATGGCCAGACGGCGGTGCTTGTCGCTGCTGCGAGAGGTGAGCATGACAACGGGAATCTTCATCAACGCGGGCTCGCGACGGCGTTGGCTGAGGAATTCGAAGCCGTTCATGTTGGGCATCTCGACGTCGCAGATGACCAGTTGGATCGCGCTGCTCTGGCGGAGCTGGGTTAGGGCTTCCTGGCCATCGCCTGCCTGGAGGACGCGGTAGCCCGCTTTCTCCAAACTCAGGGCCATGGTACGACGCATGGCGGTAGAGTCATCCACCACAAGAATGGTGTCCGCTTGCATAGCCTGGGCCATGGTTGCGCTGACATCTGTGCCGTCGTTGATGACCTCATCGTCGAGCTCATCGCTCAGCTCTACCCCAGCGGCCACGGCCATGGTGTTGTCGCTGAGTTGTTGCAGGAGGGCGGTGCCATCCAGAACTGGAATCATGCGACCGTCACCCAGAATGGTGCAGCCATAGGAATATTCCGGTGGGCTCATGGCGGAGCTAAAGGGCTTGATGACCAGTTCTTGCTCCATCAAGAGTCGATTGACTTCCATGGCGCAGCGTTGACTGCCGCGACTGAAGATTAACAGAGGCAAGGCCCAATCCTTCGGGACCGGGATGCTCTTGGAGGTGATGCTCTTGAGGCTGGCGATGTCACCCGTGGGGCAGCCATAGTCCAGTAGTTCCGTCATGGACTGGATGGGGATCAGGTCATCGCGCCAGTGGAGTAGGCGTTTGGTGCCCACCATTTTGAGTTGGTCAGGCTGGGGGACGAGCAGGTCTTCGATGCCGTCGGAGGGCAGGGCGATGACTGTGCTTCCCACCTGGCAAACCATCAGCTTGGCGACGGTCAGGGTCAGGGGCAGGCGCAGGGTAAAGGTTGTGCCCTGGCCCTTCTCAAAGTCCACGGTGACATTGCCCTTGAGGCCTTTGATTTGTTCGCGCACCACATCCAGGCCCACGCCTCGACCGGAAAGCTCGCTTAACTTGGCTGCGGTGGAGAAGCCTGGCTCAAAGATGAGATCCAGCAGGGTTTGTTGAGGCATGGCCTTGACCTCTTCCCGGGAAAGCCATTCCAGCTCTACGGCTCGTTTAGCAATGCTTTCTAGGTTGACCCCTTGGCCGTCGTCCTTGATTTCGATGACGGTTTGGTTGCCCTGGTAATAGGCGTTAATTTGGATTTCGCCTCGGTCAGACTTGCCTTGTTTTTCCCGATCCTCGGGCTTCTCGATGCCGTGGTCGAAGGCGTTGCGCAGGAGGTGGAGCATGGGGTCATGCAGCTTTTCCAACATGCCCTTGTCCACGAGGACGCTGGTGCCATTCATGTTCAAGTCTACGGACTTGCCATGCTTACGGGCCATGTCTCGCAGGACGCGAGGGAAGCGACCCAGGATATTGTCCAGGGGCAACATGCGCGCCCACATCAGTTCGTTCTGCAACAGGCCGAGTCGCTGGCGCTGCTGGGTCAAGCTCTGGGTGGATTGCTCCAGGAGGACGCCAATGTCATCCACGCCTTCTTCCAGCTGCATAAGCTGTTCGAAGATTTCTTGGAGCTGTCCGTGGAGGGCGCTGTAGCGATCCATCTCTAGGACATCGAAGCCTTCCAGGAGAGAGCCTTCCTCGCTATGGGCATCGTCGCTGCCTGCAGGGCTGGGCTGGGAGCCAGCAGCTTGGCGCTGGGCAGGTTCCACCAGCATTTGGTCGGAGATGCCGCGTAGGCCGTTGAGCTGGCCTTCGAAGTTGTTGAAGCGTTTGTCTAGCTGGGTGACCACCGACTGCAGTTGTTCATGCTGCAGAGAGAGGCTGTTGCGGCTGAGGACTAGCTCACCAACCAGGTTGTTCATGCGTTCCAAAACGCTCAAGTCAACTCGGACAGAGATGCCGGAGAGTTTGGTGCCCTGCTGGCGCTTTTTCTTTTTCGCCTTGGCGGCTTCTGCATCGGCATTGTCGCCGCTGGCATTTGCAGTGGGCTGTGGCTTGGCAACGGGCAGTTGATTATTCGTCGGAAGTTGATTGTTGGTGGGCAGTTGACCAAACATCTTCTCGACCGCCAGGACCGCTTCGTTGAGGCTGCTTCCTTGACTCTGCTGTGCCTCAGCATCACTGTTGCTGGTTTGGCTCTCAGCTTGATGCTCGGCTAGGGCCACCTCCACAGCTGCATGGGTTTGGGGAGTGGCGGAGTTCGCTGGGCTGGAGGCTGGAGCCTTGTCGGCTGCCGAAGCATCAATCTCTGATGAGTCACTGGCCTGGGCAGCCTTGGCCTCGGCTTGGATAGCCTTGAAGGCTTCTAGATCATTGGGCTCCATTAACTCCGCTGTTAGGGAGTCATTGGCGATCGCTTCAAGTTGCTCGGGGGCGACGGAGAACATGGTCTCCAGACTTGGTAAACCTTGCTCTTCAAGCGTTTGTTCTGCTTCGGCCTTCTCTTCCTTGGCGGATTCCTCGGCGCTTGCTTCAGTGGCTGATGAGTCTGGTTGCTCAGCCAACGCTTCTGCAACATCCTCCCCGGGCTGCTCCGCTTCGGAGGCATCACTGGTTGCGATGCTGTCGGTTTCGGCTGGCTCTATCGTTTCGGGAGCCGCAGTCTCAGAGCTTTCGGGCGTCGCAACATTGTCTGGGCTCTCTGGAGGGGAGCTGAGTGCCTCTGGGGTGGCACCTTTGCCGAGTTCCTTAAGCTGATCGGCATTGGCGGATTCTGCGGCAGCTTGGGCAATAAAGGCCTGAAGCTCAGGGATGAGATCTTCCTCTGTCTCGGTGCTGCTTTCTGCTGGCGAAGCATTATTGTCCCAGGCATCATCCTGGTCGAGAGCAGGCAGAGCGGCATCCTCTTGGGGAG
>CALLPZ010000348.1 GCA_938015405.1 uncultured Pseudanabaenaceae cyanobacterium | reverse complement strand
CAGTGTTACGGGGTGCTGGCCGTAGAATGGTTTCGCCTGTTGCCAGCTGGGGCGATCGCCTTGTTGATACCGCAGTTGAGCCATGCGCCACATGTCTCCAACGGCTTGGGCTGCATCATCTTCCACTGTTAGCTGGATGATAGGCAGGCTTTGTTTTTCCAAGGTTTGTTGCCAGGTCTCGGAGGAACAAACTTGATCTGGAATGATGGCTTTCGGAAGCCCTGATTCCCAGCTATACAAGGCTGTAAACCGCTGGCCTCGCTGGGCACGCATGTCTAAGGCAATGGCTTGATTCGTTGCAACCTGGCCATTGCTCCAATGCTGATGGGCTACGGCAGCTAGCGTGGAAAGACTATAAAGCGGAATGTCGAGTTGTTGAGCTAGGGTGCGGGTCGTGACCATGCCCAAACGAGTGCCTGTAAAGCCACCCGGCCCTTGAGCCACTACGAGAAAGTCCAGCTCAGACCAGCTTTGGGGGGCCATGAACTCCATTAGCCGGGTTTGTAGCTCGTTGGACATGGCTCTACCCAGCTCTATTACGGAGCATTTGAGGCTGTCGGATTGATGTCCCAATGCCAGACCTAGTTTTGGGGTGGAGGTGTGGATCGCAAATCCTACAGCTTGTGATGAAGCGTCTGGGGTGGAAGAAACGGTGGGCGCGGTTTGGGTCATGGAGCGGAGGATGCAACGCCCTCTAAGATACGGCGCGACATGATGTTGAAAAACAATCCTTTTAGAAAACAATCCATTTTGTGGATTGCTGGGTCGTAAAAGCAGGAGTCCTTAGGTCGGAATCAGTTCGCCTGGACGTAGCTTTGCCCATTTCCCCTGCTCCTGGGTAAAGCTGGCACAGCCCACCACATCCCATTCCATTTCAATCACATCACCGTCGGGGCGGATATTGACGTTAATCTCCGGGGAGTCTGCCTCAAAGGTTGGCGTCTCGGTTAGATGAGACTGGGCATGTTGCGTTTCTACGGCGTGATAGGTGCTGCAGCTATCGACGTAATGGCAATTGATGCAAATGCACATAGTTCACCTCTAGGAGAAATGGATGGGCCTGTTGAGTTCTACTGATTGAGGAAATTCAGATTTACGGTGACCACAGATGCCCTGTCGCTTTGATTTTATCGAGTCTGACAGAGACTTGCAGGAGCGTGGAACATTCAGAACAAAGAATGGGAGAGGTGCGATTGCACCTCTCCCATTCGGCCGTCACTCAAGGTTGAGTCACGCTATTCATCGTCAAAGACTTCGTTCCTAAACGGAGCTATCTAGACCTTGAATCAGATAGTCGAAGTAAGGACCCGCCGCATCAGAATCATCGGTGCTCAAGAGAGGCAAAGATGCTGCCTTAAGGCAACGGATAGCGCTGACCATACCCGCCATGGGCACACCCAGGGAGTTGTACATTTCGCGGGCACCGACTAGGCCAATGGTCTCGATTTGCTCGGTGTCGCCTGCCAGGATGGCATAGGTTACCAGACGCAAATACCAGCTATAGTCCCGCAGGCACTGGGCACGCTGCTTCTGACCATAAGCATTACCCCCGGGGGCAATGTAGTCAGGGCGCTGCTTCCAAAGCTCGCGGCTGGCTTGTTCTACGATCTTTTGCTCGCTTTCAGTCAGGGTCTCAGCGATACGAATGCGCTGCTCCCCAGTCTGAAAGAAGGCTGTGATGCTCGAGAGCTCGCCGCTGCTAGGGTAGCGCAGCTGGTCGTCGGCCTTAAGGATTACTTGGCTTACTACAGTCATGGTGATGACAGGCTTAAATCGTAGGCTTATTTATGAACCTAGTGTAGCGATCAGATGAGCCAGAGCGAAACAAAGTGTAACGGAAGTTAGTATGGGGCACTTAAAAGTCGGCAGATAAAAGCAGGCTGACTGTAGGCAGAATTCCGGGGGACTGCCTGCCTAGGGGGCCACCCCCTCCGTGGAAACTCTGTCTCCATGCCCCCATGCCGTCGTTTGGCGCTCGTGACAGACTTGGCGGGTTACGTTGCGTAATGTCTGCGGGGCATTCCTGATGGGGCATTTTGCGCGACACTATTTGACTGAAGTGCCCCCATGTTTTCTGAGGTTCTTTCCCCGGTGGATGAAATCGCCCAACGCTGGCAACAGGGTCAGCTTGTTGAAGTTGCAATTACGGATCTCAGTGACGGAGGAGATGGTGTTGGCCGCTATGCTCAGCGGGCTGTGTTTGTACCTGATACGGTGACCGGCGATCGCGCCTTAGTTCGCCTTGTACGTGTTAAAAAGCAATTTGCCCAAGGGCAGCTGGTTAATCTGCTCCAGCCTTCGCCCCATCGTATTCGTGCCAATTGCATCGTGGCGGATCGATGTGGTGGCTGCCAGTGGCAGCATGTCAGCTATGACTATCAGCAGCAGGCTAAGCGTGAACAGGTCGTCCAAGCCTTGCGACGTATCGGTGGCTTTGATTCCCCTGAGGTGCAGCCGATGCTTCCCCTGGATAATCCACTGGGCTACCGCAATAAGGCAACCTATCCTTTAGGTCGTTCAGGGACTGGTCAGATTAAAGCGGGCTATTACCGCAAGGGCAGCCATCGGTTAGTGAATCTCAATCGCTGTCCGGTGCAAGATCAGCAGCTCGATCCAATGCTGGCAGAGCTAAAGCAGGATATCCAAGATCGAGGTTGGAGTATCTACGACGAGCAGAAGCACCAAGGCAAGCTGCGCCACATGAGCCTACGCATTGGTCGCCGTACAGGCCAGGTTCTCCTTACATTGATTTCCACGACTCGGGATCTCACTGGCTTGGATGCCCAGGCCCAGGTTTGGCAAGATCGCTACCCCGACTTATTGGGGGTGTGCCTGAATGAGAATTCAGCCAAGACCAATGCCATTTTTGGAGCCAAGACCCACTGTATTGCTGGGCAACCTTTCATTGAAGAGACCTTTGCAGGGCTCCGTTTTCAGATTCGCCCCGAAACTTTTTTTCAAGTTCATACGGAGCAAGCTGAAGCTTTACTTCAGGTGATGGCTCAGAAGCTTGAGCTGACGGGGGATGAACTCCTTTTGGATGCCTATTGTGGGGTCGGAACTTTGACGTTGCCCTTGGCCAAGCGGGTTCGTAAGGTCATGGGCATTGAGGCCCAGGTTCAGTCGGTTGATCAGGCTCGGCAAAATGCTGAATTGAATGGCATTACGAATGCAGAGTTTTTGACAGGAACGGTGGAATCGGTCCTGCCCAATCTAGAGGTGCTGCCTGATGTTGTGTTGCTAGATCCGCCTCGTAAAGGCTGCGATCGCCGCGTCATCGATGCATTGTTGCAACAAAAACCGAAGAAAATTGCCTACATGAGCTGTAAAGCCGCGACCCTTGCCCGTGACCTCAAGCTGCTTTGCGAGACTGGCCAATATCGTTTGTTGTCGGTTCAGCCTGCCGACTTTTTCCCCCAAACGTCCCATGTGGAAGCAGCAGCGTTCCTAGAGCGAGTGGAGGAGTAATTCATGGTCATAGCGGCTTTGAGGCTTCCCTTGCCCGATCTTCGGAGCAAGGGGTCGTGCAGCTTTGCATTCATGCAGGGAGCTACTGGCCTGAAATCGTTTTGCCTAGATGTGGCTCAGGGGGGAGATCGGTCGCGACTTCAACCCCCAAGCATGTTCCCGGTATATCTTTCTTCCCTTGATTCAATCAGTTGCTAGGCCAGACCGAGCGTTGCGATTTTGGCCACCTGCTCTGACTCATCTTGGGTCAGGGTTTTTAGCGTTGATTGAGCTGTCTCATTGCCTTTGAAGTTACTTAGAGATTGGGCGACTCGGCTTCGTAGCTGCCAGTCGCCATCTCTTGCCAGGGGAGTAAGCAAGGCTATGGCCCGTTCATCGCCCAGCTCGCCTAGAGCTGTAATTGCAGAGATACGTACCAGTTCTGTTTCTGATTGGAGGGCTTCTTCCAACAGCTCAAAACCTGCAGGATTTCCAAGCTCACCTAAGGCTGCGATGATACTGAGCTGCAAAACCCAGTCATTGCTGGCTCGATAAGCTGCTTCTAGTTTGGGATAGGCTTCTTTGCAATGGAGTGCCCCAAGGGCGTCAGCCGCTGCCGCTTTGATATCCAGCTCCTTGTCCTCTTCCAGTAATTTTATAAGGGAAGCCGTTGTTGCTTCTGGGTTCTGCTCGCCTAGGGTGGCGAGCTGGCTTACAGCAGCGTAGCGAACACGTACATTCTCATCAGCAAGCAACGGTTGGACCAGTTCTAGGGCTTGCTGACGATCTAGTTCCCGCAGTTGATTAAGGCCTGAGAGGCGATCGCCATAGTTGTCGGAAGTGAGAAGAGCTTGGACCGATTCGGGAGTAACGCTCATGGCAGGCACTTCAAGAGGATTTCGAATTCCCCCATCTAATCACGGATTCTTACAGGGATTCTCACGCTTTTCTGTTTTGAGTGATGGACCTATTTCGTAATCAGGTCCCAGAAGTGCGGAGTCTGTGAACTGCGGATGCCAAGTTCTGGCTCGAGAAATATAGCGCTGGTAAATCACTTAGGACGTTTATGGGCCTGTCAGTCCTTGCAGATGGTCGTGGTGAATCGCAATTGTGGTGGCTCAGTGAGGCTGTTGACAGACCTGAACCAACCTGAGTTCGACAAAATCTGGCCCCCATCCCCTAACCCCTTGCCCCCAATTCTGGGGGAAGGGGAATTGAACGCAAAATCGTTATTCTGGCTGCTTCTCCCCTCTCCCAAACTTGGGATGAGGGGCTGGGGGAGAGGGCATTTTGAGGCTGTCGAACTCAAGTTGAACCATGGCGCAATTTTCTATTTCCCAGAAATATTCTTCTTCATATGAGGTTCCTAATCGAACTTCTATGTATGGGCATATCTTCATAGAGATCTCGCTCCTTTTGAAGATTGAGAGAACCCAGCTTAGAGAGCTATGAGAACCTCAGAAGCCCTGATTATTATTAGCTTATCGGACCTTTTTACAAGCCGATTTCGCAGCTAATCGAGGCACAGCCACCGATGACATCTACGTGGAGTTCTAGTACTTCTCTTTCTTCTTCTCTCTCTGTAGCGAGGGAAGAGTCTGAGTTTGCTGCAGTGGCGTTAACTATTCATCCTTCCGCTGTTTCTCGGCTGAAGCGACTGCTAGATGTGCTGGGTGCCTTAGTAGGTCTCAGCATCACTGTGCTTCTGTTCCCGCTAATCGCCTTGGCTATTCGTCTGGAAGGGCCTGGCCCGATTTTTTATCGTCAAATGCGGTGTGGCTTGCGGGGCAAGGTCTTCCCCATTTGGAAGTTTCGCTCCATGGTGGCTGATGCGGAGAAGCTTCAGCATCTGGTCACGAATCAAGCCCAGGGCAATATGTTCAAGAACAGCAACGACCCCCGGATTACCAGAGTGGGTCGTTTCTTGCGGAAGACGAGCTTAGACGAGTTTCCCCAGTTCTGGAATGTTTTGTTGGGGCATATGAGCTTAGTCGGAACTCGCCCACCTACGGTGACTGAGGTAATGCAATACCGTAATCACCACTGGGAGCGTCTCAAGGTCAAGCCTGGTATTACGGGTGAATGGCAGGTTCATGGCCGGTCTTGTGTCTCTGATTTTGAGGCCGTCGTTGCTTTAGACCTTAAATATCAGCGCAAGTGGTCTGTGCTTTATGACATTCTATTGATTGTTAAGACCCTTGGAGTTGTATTTACCAGTCGTGGCGCTTGTTAAACGCATTAACCTTCCCACTTGGATTACCCTCTCTCGCTTAGCGGGGATTCCATTTTTACTCTATTTGATGCAGTCCACTGTGCCCTCGATGCGCTGGTGGGCTGTTGTTTTATTCGCGGTGATTGCTGCCACAGATTGGCTGGATGGTTACCTGGCTAGGCGATTGAACCAGGTGACGGATTTGGGTAAGTTCTTAGATCCGTTGGTGGATAAGTTGATGGTGATGGCTCCGCTGTTGGCCTTGTTGAGCGAAGGCAAAGTTGTTGTTTGGGGGGTGTTTTTGATTTTGGCGCGAGAAGTGGCGATCGCGGGTTGGCGTGTCAGCCAAACCAAAATCTCAGGTGCGAATATTTGGGGCAAGCTTAAGACGGTGAGCCAGATTGCAGCCATTCTCTTACTGATGGCCCCGTTGCAAGGCCTAGTGCTGCAGCTAGCTCAGGTTGTGTTTTGGCTCGCTGTGGCACTGACGCTGTGGTCTGGTCTGCTATATCTCTTGCCCAGCCGCGACTAATCATTGCGTCGGGTTTGGTGTTGGCTGTTGAGAATGTTGTGACTGTACTTTGGGTCTCCCACATCACTGCCTGCCATCTTCATTTGACAGGCTATGGGTGTCCCCAGTGATAAGTGAAGTGATTTGACCACAGCCATCACAAAGCGAAAGGCCAAGATGCAGTAATGCATCTTGGCCTTTCGCTTGAGTTTGGAATGTTGGCATTCGAAGCTGAGCTAGAGAGTTCGCATAAGATTGCGAATCTTGGGTCGCTGGCGATCCATGACTTGCTCAGGGAACATCAACTCGATGACGGTGCGGCTACCTTGTTCATCGCTGAGCTGCTCAACTTGGACGACCTGTCCGAGGAGGCGGCTGGGTAGGGAATCACTACCATTGGGTGTTAGAAGTAATCCCACTAGAGCCGCAGATTCTCCCATTTGCTGGAGCTCTCTGGGAGAGTGGGGCAGTTCCACTTTCAAGCCTTTGCTGTCAATTTCTAGAGCAGCACCGCTGTAGAAGCTGCCTTCCCAATAGAGCTGAACTGCCGCTTGAATCTGCATCCGCATGCGCTGACCCACTGCAGGGCGGGTTTCCCGGAAGGAGCGCTTGAGGCTGGTGGCAATGAAGCGAAAGGAGCTGAGCGGATCATCGGAACCTTCACGATTTTGGGAATACCATTCCCAAACATCGGAGTAGATGACGATGCTCAAGGCATCCTTCTGGGACTGAGTTAGGTCGATGAAGTCAATTGCCAAACGGATCTGGTCTTCTGCAATGGGAATGGCTCGCACAATGTGGCCATTCACAAAAGCCCTTGCCCCAAAGTCACCGCGAATTTCGAGCTCTACCTCATCGGGGAGATTGGGCCAGCTATCCAGGGTCATTTGGCAACCGGTTTCACTGATGTCTAGGGTGGTTCCTTCTAGCACCATGTCAGGGCTATAGAGGGTCACCGGCAGCTTACGGTCCAGGCGGTGGGAAACGCGTAATTGAGGCTGTTCAAAGGCCACAAGGAGGGCCGAAATTAGCAGAATGATGTTGAAGATTCCCCAGAAGGCATTGATCAAGACTGCTTCTGTGGCTTCCGGGCGCTGCATCAGCCAGATGGGCACTGACAGTAATGAAAGTGCCACCAAAATGGTGACCATCACTAGAGGGCGAGAAGATTCCCAGTCAAAGGTCCGCTTTGTGATGGAAGAACCTTTGTCGGTCACGTTGAAGCTGCCCAGATTGGGGTTAATCAGTGCTAGAAGCGTGACAATCCCCGCTTGGAAGGACATGGCAAATTCGTAGATCTCATTCCAGAACGAGAAACGTACGTTTTTGTAGGGGATAAAGTTGGCGTAGGTGGAGAGAACAATGTGGGGTAAGGCGTAGGCCAAAGTCTCCAAACCCAAACCCTTAATCGGGTTAATGCCAAATAAGAGGAACAGGGTAGGGGCGATCGCGTACATCAGACGCGGAAAGCCGTAGAAGAAGTGGGAGGTCGCACTGAAGTAGCAGAGTCTCTGAGCCAGAGACAGCTTTAACTTGGGATTTAGCAGTGGATTCTCAATGCGGAGAATCTGAGCCATGCCTCGAGCCCAGCGGACCTGTTGACCCACATAAGAGGAGAACATTTCCGGTGCAAGACCGGCCACCATGATCTTGTCGTAGTAAACGGTTTCGTAGCCCAGAGCATGGAGGCGGAAGGATGTGTGGCAATCTTCGGTCACAGTTTCCACTGCAATGCCGCCGATTTCTTGAACATAATCCTTGCGAATCACAGCTGCAGAGCCACAGAAGAAGGCTGCATTCCAGAAGTCATTGCCTTTCTGGAGAACCTTGTAGAACAGCTCGTTGCCTACAGGGATCGTGCCGCCAGTGAGAAGGTTGCGCTCGAAGGGGTCTGGATTATAGAACCAGTGAGGCGTCTGGACTAGGGCTACCTTGGGATTGAAGAAGAAGCCAACGGTATGCTGGAGAAATTGGCGCGAGGGGATATGGTCGCAATCCAGGATCATGACCAAGTCACCCTTGGTCTTTTTCATGGCGGTGTTGATATTGCCCGCCTTGGCATGATCGTTGTTGTCGCGAGTGAGCATTTCACAGCCCAACTCCTCGCACATACGACGCAGTTCTTCGCGACGAGCCTTGTATTTCTCGGCTCGACCATCATCCAAGATATAGACCTTCTTACGGTCTTCGGGATAGTCGATCGCCAAAGCGCCTAGGGCCGTTTTACGAACGATGTCTACATCTTCGTTGTAGGTCGGGATGTAAATATCAACGCTAAACCACTGATCCTTGGGGAAGTTTTCCAGCTCGACAGGCTTGCGATCGCGCAGCTTCAGCGTCTGAAAATAGGATAGGAAAAGCGTCAAGATTGCGTAGAGCTCAGCGGTGTAAAGCAACACGCTGAAGGTGCCGTCTAGCCAAGTATCAAAATTGAGCGTGTAGGAGGTGCGGTAATAGAGGTAGCGCAGGGTGGTGATAGCGCTGACCCAAATCAACAGAAGGTGCAGATATTCACTCGTCTTAGCTTCGTCTCTGCGCTGTTCCAGCTGGACCAGTCCCCAGCCAAGCAGGATGAGGCTGAAGGCGATCGCCCCCTGTTGCCAAATGGCTAGAGGAGTGATGATTAAAGGGACTGCAATGACGAGAATGAATCCCAGCAGCATCCAAATGACTCGCGTTGGCAACCAGCCAAAGAAGCGATCCATTGTGTTGGGAACACCATTGACCAAGAGTCCCGTTAAGCCCCCCTGGTCACTTGCTGGCTGTTCATCCTCTAAGGATAAGGAGTCCAGCTGCTCTGGATTGGTGTTGGATTGGGTCATTTACTTCGTGCCTCCCACCCGCTTGAGGTAGATCTGGGACATGCCGTACATCATCAGGCAGAGTGCCAAGACCGCCACAGGCAACATGAGCCAGCGTTCCTGGAGGAAGCGGGATGCCTTGCTGAGGGGGCCAACGTTTTCGAGCCGCTGCGTCTTGTTGACCTGAAGAAACTTCAGCTCATAGGCGTTAGGGTCGAAGGGAGATGCAGTTTCATCGTTACGGCTGACTAAAACTGTGTCTCCTTCTAACTGGAGGAACCAGGAGTCGTATTCAAAGACCTGTTGAACAATTCCCAGGTCTGCATCCGACTGGCCCGTCAGCGCGAGGATGACGCGTTCTTTGTTCCAGGGGGAGACAATCTGTTGAATGATGCCTTTTCCATCCAGCGTCTGAACGACGGTGCCATCTTTGCCTTTGAGGCTATTGCCTTGCAGCGTTAGCCGATTGCCCTTCTTGGCTTTTTTGTTGAGGTCTTCTGTCAGGGGAAGTTCATCGCGACTACCGACCAAAATCAGGTTGTCGTTATCCCGCTCTGCCGTGGGTAACTCTCCTTCAGGATAGGCGTTGATTTGGATGGCTTTGGACTGACTGAGGCGACCAAGGCGCTCACTGGCTTCCAGCATCGTCATGATGGCAGCAGCGCTCGGGGCTGATGCCGTGACAAAGCTGGTATTTGAGAGATCCTGGGGGGCTGCGAAGGGGAAGCCGACCTGGGCTAGCTTCAGGTTTGGCAGATCAACTGAGGTTTCACGACTCAAATTGAAACTGCTATCACTGTGGAGAGTGGCCCAGAGGTTATTGTCATGGGCAATGCCACAGTTCTCATCGTCCTGGGGACTCAGCTGGAAGGAAACTCGCAGCTTGGAATCGGGCTTGATCAGGTTCTCAGGCAGGTTGACGTTGAAGGTTTCGTTCGTTCCTCCTCTGCCGCTAAGGCGCTGACCTGCAATGGTCACATTATCGATCGCAACTTCAATCGTTGAATTGCGGGAGTCAAGACCTGGAGCGTAGCTGTAGAGCAACTTCATGGCGTTGCCGCGCAGGAAGTGGTCATCGCCCAGGGCACGGAAATCAATCTCGATGGGAGGAGCACTGGCTGCTCTTACAGTGATGTCCTTGAACGACTTTCCATCGGCCTGCTGGAGTGCCGAAAGGTTGAACTTATCGTCCGTGGGCAGGTGACCAGGCCATTTGCGTGGATCGGGGGAACTGGGCGTGGTGCTGTCTGTGACTAAGGTGATGGCACCGTTGCTCAGGGCTGTCCCATTTCTGGTTTGTAGGGTTTGGATCCCCCGCTCAATGCCCTTGGGACCGTTACCGCTGATGACGAGAACGGGGTTTCCGCTTTCAGGCACCGTAGCCAACATCAGAACCCCAACATCGTCAGGGATGGGTTGCTTGCTGTCGCTATCAACGAATTTCCCGTTGGCCTGGTTCAGTGGCAGAGCAAGCTTCTTGAGGAGAGGCTGATTTTCGGGGGTACCAATAATGACAAGGCGATCGTTCCAGGCCAGCTTGTCAAAATCCTTGACCATATTGGTGCTCAAGGGACGATAGTCTGCTTGGCGGCCCAGATTGGCCTGGAACCTTGCGGCGGCCGTCATCCACGTCTGGTTCACTTCGTTGGGCATCACATAGGTGACGCGATTCGCATCCAGGGCGAGCTCATCAAAGAAGGGGTAGGGGAAGTTGGCGAAATCGAGGTCTATGGCCTGGGGCTCATAGTCGAGGATCACCTTAGAGTCAGGCAGGACCTCGGTCCACAGCATTGGATCCGCTGGATCCGAGCAGGCCTTCTGGTTATTTTGCTGAGCAACCAGCGTGATTTCGGTGTAGTCCTGGATCAGATTGGTGGGGATATCGACCAGGAATTCGCCGACTTCGCCATTGGTTTCCGTGAGTGGAATACTGCCAACGCTTGTGCCGTTGACTCGCACTAACAGGTTGGAACGCTCTGGCAGTAAATCGGGAGAATGCTGATAGCGGATGAGTGCCTTCGCTGTCTGCACGTCCCATCCTCGAGGGCGAGTGAAGCCTAGGCGGCGCTCAGAATAGACGCCTCGCATCTGTAAGCGATTGCCGACGATGGGGCTGCGGTTGAATTCCAAGACGTAGCGGCTTAAGGGGCCACTTGCCTTGGCTTTGTCCGTTTTGGCGTCAGAATCCTCTTGACCATTGCCCTCAGCGATGAGTTCACGGTCAGTCGAACTGGTCTCTGAGGCGGTGTCCTGGCTGCCAAAATCCTGGGATTCATTGCTAATCCTAGTCGATTCGACAGCTCTAGATGGCTCGTAGGTCGCCCTAGGTGCTTCATAGCGAGGCTCTGGCGCACTATAGACCGGCGCAGGAGCAGGAGCGGGGGGCGGCGGACTATAGGCAGGCGCGGGAGCAGGACGATAAACTGGCGCAGGAGGAGGTGCACTAGGTAGACCAAATTCGCGGATGAGCTGATTCTCATCCTGCAAAATTGCTTCTTGGGCTTGCACCGCACCATGAATGGATTGTGCCACTGGGAGGACCAGCGCCATGCACAGGCTGCTGCTACCTAGGGCCAATACCTTGCAGAAAATCGGGCTGAGCCGCCGAGGCGATTTGGAACGCGATGTCTGGGTTTCCCCGGACAGTCTGCGAGGCAGGCGTTTCATAATATAAGTAATCCCAAGAATCTATATAGCACCGAAGGAAGACCCCTCTTTAGATTTCCCAGAGGATGGTCAATGTGATGCATTCGAGCCGTATATCGGCGGAAGTTTATCGGAACTCAATGGCTTGTCAGCCAAAATAATAAGTTTTTACGAAAGAAAACTCATCTGCCGTGAAGACTTCAGAGAACCCAGGTAGGCGTAAATACTCAAGTCTTTGTTAAACAAATAATACATTTTATAGGGGGCCATCTCTACCGTACTGTTTCGGAGAAGACTTCGAAGGGAAAGAGCCCGAGCCAAGCTAGGTTTTGGCTGTAGTAGGCTGACTCGTCATCCCAAAGTCCTTCTTTGTAGCTAGAGAGAAGTTTAAATTGGAACATCTCAGCTGCGATCTCAGGAGCAATATGTTTTAGGGCTGGGTACAGCATTCCGTACTGAGATGTTGCTTCATAGTTGGCTAAGGGCTCTCCGGCTAGATTGTATTGAGCTAGGATTCGCTGTTCTTGCTGCCAGGATTCGCGAAAACTGCTGAGGTGATCATTGAGATATTGCTTGGCTTCCGGTGCATCAAACCAGGTTGCATCCAAGGCCACGCGCCACCAAACCCGATAGGCATCAAAACTGTAGCGGCTGTTGAGCTTGCTGGGTTGAGTGATGGGCTGAAAGTTTCCAGCACTGGTCACTTCAATCCAATCGCTAGGTAACCCCAGGGCCGAGAGCTCTGATGAGCTTTCTAGGACTTGATAGCTACTGCTCACCAGGCTGGACCAGTCTCGCTCTGGATCCACCGTGGCGAATAGGCGAAAGGCGTAGGGGGCGAGATAAGAGGGGTTGAGCTGGAGGCGATCGCCTTTGACAAAGGCTTCTTGAGGGCCTGGCAGCAGGTAGCGTTGGTCACCGAGAGTTGCGGTGGAGAATTGCCAGATGTCTTTAAGCTTGAGTTGGGCTAGGGCTAGGTAATCCGGGCGGTTCCATCGACGGGCGGCCAAGATTAGAGCGGTGGCCGCATCGATGTCTCCATCTGTTGCGAAATTTGGATCTAGAACGACCCAACGATCGGCCCGCATCCCCCAATTCCAAGACCATAGTTGATCTTTGAGCGGTGCTCCGGGCTGGCTGCTGGAAGGACGAGCTAGGTTGTCTTGGGCCCACTCCAAAGTGCGAGCAAAGGTTTCAGGGTCATCTGCCAGAACAGCCCGCAACATCGCATAGGCCTGGCTTTCGGAGGTTGAGCGACTTTCTGCTTCCCAATCGATGACCCGTCCATCTTCTTGGATAAACCTTTGTCGGTAGGTGTCCCAGCTTTCTTGGAGGAGTTCTGGGCTAGGTTCTGTGGGCAGGTTGGGGTTGAGTTGCTGTTTCTGTGGAGCCGGATCTGGGCGGATCGAGGTATCCGTATTGTTGATTCCTGTGCTTCCTGATTCATCAGTCCCGACGGACTCGGTGGAGGTTGATGAATCGGAGTTGTTGCTGAACTCAGGGAGTAGAGGCTGACAGCTGGTAATGGCCAAAGCTAATCCAGGGCCGATCGCTCCAAGCATCACGCGGAAAAATACTCGCAGTGATGGGTTGAAGAATTGCTGATGACTGTTCCAGCGGCGAGGGCCTTTTGAGGAGATAACGGGTTGACGGGACGATATTTCCGATTCACGCATCGGTGCTTTGGGCTCCCCTCGGACGTAATAACTGCGATCGCCCCTCATCCTAGCCTGGCTTTAAGGTGGATCGCCTAGGAGATATGGATTATTGGAGGTCACTTCGTCATCTGAGACGGCTTGTCTCCATCTGGGTTCCAGAGATTTAATCAAAATGCGCTGCGGACACAAATGGAGCCGCAGCGCATAGAGCATTCTTTATTCTGTTCGCTGCTTTTAGAAGCGTTCCCAAGCGGGTTGGAAGCCTCGCTGCTGGAGGAAATCCTCTTGGATTTGACGCATGCGCAGGCTGGCATTGGCTGGGTTAGAGCCACCGCGGCGTAGGTCGTCAAATTGAACCAGGGCATCAATCTTGCGCCCTTGAACCGCAGAGAGCTCGGCCAAGGATTGCTGGGCTTCCAAGTCCGTGGGGCGATAGCTCAGGACTTGGGTGTATAAAGCTTCGGCTTCAACGAAGGCTCGGCTGCGGAAGCGATAGCCCCCAAAGGCTGAGAGCACTTGAATATTGCTGGGCTCCCGGACTAGGGCAGCCTGGTATGCATTGAGAGCGCGAGATTTATCATCCAGGGCCTCGGCAAGGTCAGCTTCTAATAGGAAAGGAGCGGCACCAGTGGGGTTGAAGGCTTGGGCCTGGCGAGTGAGCCTGTCCACCAATGCCCTGGCCTGGGAGCGATTGCGCAGGGCCACGGTTTCGACTAAGCGAACTTGGACTGGGCGGTGGTTGGGATTGGCGTTGGCGAGAGCTTGGTAAAGTGACTCCCATTCGCGCTCAGCAGGTAGGGCTGCGACCAGGGTATATAGCTCTGGAGTTGTTTGGCCAGGGCGCTGTTGCAGCCAACGATTGACCACGGCTTGGGCCTCAGCTTTGGATGCTAAATCGGTTTCGTAGGCGATCGCTGTTCTGGCCAGCAGCAGTTTGAGGTCGGTTGGGTTGTTGATCAAGAGGCGATCGTAAAGGGCAATGGCATCATCAGCCCGCCCTTGACTGAGGCGAATGCCTGCAAGGCCTTGGATAGCAGCCTGCTGAACCTCTTCATCGCTCGTGCCAGTGTTGAGAACAGCAATGTAGCGGTTCGCGCTATCTTCCAAGCGACCCAGGCGGCGTTCAATTTCTGCATAGAGCAGTTGAGGCGCTAAGTCCTTGGCTCCCGCAGCAGTGGATTGGTAAGCACTTAGAGAAACTTCGGCCGTAGCAAAGTCATTACGCTCGATGGCGAGCTGGGCCATGCGGAAGTTGAGAAAGGGGACATCCACGCCCGATGCGAGGAGTTGTTGGTAGACCGGCAGGAGTTCGGGACGGGGCTCTAGCGGAACGAGGGCTTGGGCGAAGGCACGTTGGTCAGCGCGGCTGGATGGCAGAGGATTGACTAATGCTGTGAGCCGTTGGCTGAGTTGGCCAGCATCCACTTGACCCAGCTGGCTTTCTAATACCAGGATGCGCAGGGCGACAATGCGGTCATTGGGGGCCTGTTGAGCCAAGCGACGGTACAGATCTAAGGCGAAAGGGCGATCGGCGGGAGAACCGCTGAGGACATCGCCGGCTTCTCGCAGGAGAGAGCTATTGGGGCTGGGGTTGCTACTTAACTCTGCGCGGTAAAGCGCAGCGGCTTCTTGGACGAGATCAGATAGGCCTTGGTCTTGGCCGATTTCATTCAAGGCGCGAGCCAAGGGGAGGCGGGCAGAAGGAAGACTGCGTAGGGGCTCCAGGACGGTCATAGCTTCCACTGGACGACCAGAATCGAGGTAGGCCTGGGCCAGTTCGGAGCGGACTTGTACGTCTTGACCATTGAGGGGGCCTCCCAGTTGGCCTTCCAGAATCTGGGCGGCTTGGGCTGGGCTGCCGCTGCCTCGCAGCGCTCTTGCGTAGGCAATCAGAGCATTTCCGCCAATGGTGCCACCACTACTTTGGTAACGGTTAAATAGATCTAAGCCTCGGACGAAGTCACCGCTGTAGGTGTAGATTTGAGCACTGCCGAGCAGAACCTCTGGGGAGGGATTCTGTTGCAGGACTACTTCGTAGTCAGCGAGGGACTCTTGGAAGCGGCCTTGGTAGCCGTAAAGCAGAGCGCGCTGGGCCCGAGCATCAACATCGCCCGGCTCTAAGGAGAGGAAGCGATCTAGGGCTTCAATGCCGGGTTCCTGCCATTCTTGGCGGAAGCCGCCGAGTAGGCCCACGGTCTTAAGGGCTAAAAGGTTATCTGGTTCTTGGGCTAGAACGCTTTGGTAAGTGTTCCAGGCATCCTGGTCTCGGCCGAGACGACGGTAGGCGATCGCCAGTCCCAGTTTGGCTTCAACCAAGTTGGGGTACTGCTTGACTGCCCGTTGGAAAATGTCCACTGCGGCATCGACCTGGTTATCGCCCAGGCGAGAATAGCCTTGGCGTACCAGACGTGGCACAGCACCTTGGGCCTGCACCATCGATGTTTCTAAGGAGAGCAGTGCGGGGGTGCCATTGAGGAGCAACCCTAGACCAAGGCTACAAACAAGCCGCGTTGTCCAAGAACGAGGAGCCATGGGCAAATCCAATGCAATAAGGCAATTAAAGGAACACAAGAACGGTAGTGCTCAACCCTGACTAAGGTCTGAGACTGACCCGGAAAACTGGATGACGGTTACACCGCCACGTTTCGGAGATAGGGGACCAGGAATATTACGACTGAGGAGATGTTCCACCTTGTCGAATCAATTCGCGAAGCCCACTCTAGGTTTTTCATGGGTTCGCGAGAAGCAACATGGGCTCTAAGGTCCGTAGGTCAAACGCTCGTTTGGGGTCAAGCTAGTTTCCCTGGTCTCTCGCGGAGCTTCGCCTTTCTGACTACGCCAAAGCCCAGGGTCACTGGGCTTTGGGGATGGCTTTGAAAACTAAAGCCGCTTAAATCGGTTAGGGCTTAGCGCACTTCGCTTAGCTTACCCGCGGGCAGGGTGTCAAATTCCGCTTTGAGACGAAAACCTGCTGCGAGCTCAGAGAAACTGTCCCGTTCCTGAATCGTAAAGCCCATGCGTAGGTTGGGCAGGAAGCGGAAATCGTAGAACAGTTCAAGCACGTTCGGTGTGTCTTCGTTGAAGCGACGGCGTAGGTCGTCGTTGGAGATGTTACGACCGAAAGCTACGCCTAGGCGATCTTCATCGGTGAACACATCCAGGAAGCTGAGGCCCAAGCTGTAGGTATCACCACTCTCACCCAAGTCACGGTTTTCGTAGCGGCCGTAGCGACCGAATACACCGGCGTTGAGACTAGGAATAAAGACTTCGCCATTGACGCCATAGGCCTCTTCGCGATCGCCTTCGAGTACACCGCTGCGACCATCACCTCGGTCGATGTTGAAGATTTCTTGGAAACTGTCTCGGCTGCCATCATCCCGTCCTGAGGCATAGGTGGCGCGGACAATCGCGTTCCCTTTACGGAATCCGACTTCCCCTGCAAAGCCATCGAGGGCAAACTCTCCAATCGAATCAGAGGAAGAATAAGCAGCCACCTTCAGGTCAAGATTGTCAGTCGCGCTCCAGTTGCCCAAAATGCCTGGACGAGAGCCCAAACCTACTGCACTCAAGGCTGGGTTGGTTTGGAAGACTGGATTGAAGAAGTGGGTCGCAGAATCCTTGGCGAAGCTATTGCGGTCAAAGTAGGAGGTCAGGTCCATCTGGCCCGCGACAATCCGCAGGTTTGGCAGCTGGGCCAGAGAGGTCGAAGCGAAGGCTTCGTTGACGCTAAAGCCATTGGTTGTATCCGTAAATCCTTCGCCACTGGCAACGTCGAAGGAAGCGCCAAATAGGATGTTGGGCGTTAGCGGGTAGATGCCACTGAGGCGAGCTCGGGCTGCAGAGTCATTGCCT
This sequence comes from uncultured Pseudanabaenaceae cyanobacterium, assembly GCA_938015405.1. Lineage (GTDB taxonomy): Bacteria > Cyanobacteriota > Cyanobacteriia > PCC-9006 > JAAUQQ01 > JAAUQQ01. The sequence continues at coordinate 14,807 of CALLPZ010000348.1, read as the reverse complement.
TGAGAAAGGAAGACTGCTTGGAGCCGGGAGTCAGGCTGCCTTAAAGCTGTGCTGCGTAAAATCGGTGCAGGCTCACCCACGGGAAGATTAACTTCCTGGCGGGGCTGTAGAGGCGGAGGAGGCAATTCCAGCGTGGGTGCCTCAAAGTCCAAGGGACCACCAATGCCAGCCGGAATGCGATCCGCAGCGACAGGTAGGGTGCTGGGCACTTCTAGAAGAGCAGGGTCCGTTGGGATTTGGGGCAACCGATTGAGGTTGATGCCCGACAGCGCTTGGGGAGGGACTGCGGCAGAGGTGGCATTAGAAAGGCCACGGGGAGCTGCTGGCAGTGCAAAAGCGGTGTCACCGACGGATAGGCTGGGTGGGGGTGGGAGTTCAGGTTGACCCCCAATGGAGCTAGGTCGGTTGCTGTTGTAGGGAGTGCTGCCGTAGCCATTGTTAGCGTAGGCCGTTCCGTAGCCAGGGACATTACTTCCTGGAATTCCAGGTACTTGAGCGTAATTACCGCCGGAATAGTTCCCCAGATTATTGGGCAGTGGTGCAGCACTTCCGGGAGCTGGAAGTGGCGGGAGCTGAACCGGCATGGCTGTCGCTACACCAGGCGCTGGATAGCCGCCATAGCCCGGTTGAGGGTAGGGCTGGGCGGCATAGTTCTGAGCTGGATATGCCTGGGGAGGATAGGGCTGGGCGACGACGTAGGGCGAAGCCGGAGCTGGATAGTTGGGGGCTGCTGCGTAGCCTTGATTTGCGTAGGGCTGAACCTGATAAGGCTGAGGATATTGGGGATAAGGCTGGGCGATATATCCCTGCTGGGGATAGACCGGCTGAGCATAGCCCTGTTGAGGGTAGGCCTGCTGAGGATAGACCGGTTGGGGATATCCAGCTTGAGGGGCGGCGTAAGGCTGGGGGTAATAGGGGGCGGCCGCTTGGGGGTAAGGGGCATAGCCCTGAGGTACGCCATATCCTGGCTGAGCTACAGCTTGAGGGTAGTAGTAAACCGGCTGGGGATAGGGTTGAGGGTAGGCAACAGCTTGAGGGTAAGCTCCCTGGGGATAACCTGCTTGAGGGTAATAAGGCGCTTGGGGATAGGCTTGGGCTACTTGATACCCATTAGGGCGAGGCACTGCCGCATCATGACGAGCTGCTGGGTGACCAAAGGCTCCTCCAAACTCCGAGGCTGGCATCACCGTGTTTGGTGCACTTCCAGAATGGATCGGGGCAACTTGAGCAGGCGTTGGCAGGGCCTGCTGGCTACCTGGAACGAGGCGGCTTCTTACCTCGTCAGCATTTTGGGCTTGAGGGGGGAGGACTTCTAACTGAAGGCTTTCGCTGGGCTCAGCTGCAATAAGTTGTGGAGTTGAAGCGATCGCGGGAGGAGCGATGACCCTGCTATCTGGTGTGAAAACTTGAGCCAATGCTGCAGGACTTGTCTTCTGAGCAGTGGTCGCGAGTTGACCGATGTTTGAAGCGACTGCCACGTCAATACTTGCAGGCGTCTTGGCTTGACTAGAAGGCTCAACCTTCACAACAGCGTCATAGCGGTCCGCATCAATTGTTGCAACAGCGATCTGCGGTGCAGCTTCTTGGGAAGGCTCGACGGAGGCTTCTATGGAAGGAAATGTCTTAGGGGAGGTGCTGGAAACAGCAACGAAGGCATCACTGATGGAACCTTCTGCTGCCCAGGCAAGGAGCTTTGCCGGAGCCGCGATGGCTTTGGGGGCAGCGGCTTGAGCTGGAACTTCAAGGGCAATTTCTGCACTGTCAGAAACTTTGGCCAGAGAAACCTCTCCGAGCTGGCTCTGTTCAACCAAGTCATTGGCTGCTTCGACCTGGAGAGCTTCAGGCAAAACCTCCGCTACAACCGCCAATGGCTGGAACGGAGTCAGACTGACTGCCAGGGCTAAAGATGCAGAGCCGGTTGAGAGGGCTCGACAAAACTGAGACGATACTGCTGCTTGCCCTGCGTCATGGGGCGACTCCACGTTTGGTGCTGGAGTGAGCATCGTACGTAAACGAAAGAAATCACTAGCCATGCCAGTCACACCACTCAAGAAAATATGCCTTATGTAGACCCCTGACTTAAACACGGTTGAAGGCGCATCAATAGGATATCGATCACCAACAACTGCGGACATTACACAGGAAGTGAATGTATTCTAATAGACAAGCCAATACTTAGGTTAGTCGATCAGATTGGAATTGCCAACTGGTCAGAGAATAAAGATAGCTTGCCACACACTCATTCCCCATGAAGGTAACGATGCTCTATATTTCCCGTTTTTTGACTTTGCATCGCGCTGGAGAAAAAGTCTTCCGGCAAGTTGGACATCGATTGTTTCGTTCTGGGGCATCCCTCGGTATCGTTGCGACCCTCGCTGCAGGCCTGTCAGCCTGCGTGGATGCTTCACTTTCAGGGGATGTCAATAAACTGCTCTTGACGGTGGAACCGGGCAATCGCCCGGGTGTATATGAATTGTCAGGGACTACTGACTTACCCGAAGATACGGAGTTAATGGTTCAGGCTGTCCGTCATTTGACGCCGACGGGACAGTTGGTGCCAGAAGATAATCCTGATGAGCACTATGCCATTTTGGACCGAGATCGCGTCCAAGTTGCGGATGGTGCCTGGACGGTTGAATTACAGTTGTGGCAAACCAGCGGTGGAGAGTCTGCGGAGTCTTGGCAATTGCAACTCCCCCAGAGCGATCGCAGCTTTACTCCTGATGGACAAGTTCGATTCACAGTCTCTATGCCTCCCACAGGGGATGAGCTGGCTCTGGAATCTCAATGGGAGAAGAGTAAGCAGAATCCCAGCAATGGCGTCGTAAACTTCACTCCCGATGGTGAATGGTTCCTCCAGGCTGAGGAGTCCTTAGCCATTGCCCCCCCTGATGTGACCGTTCCGGATCAGCCTAATAGCTTTAATGCGCGTCAGGATTTGGCTCAAACGGAAGGAGGAATTCCCCGTGGAGAATCTGCCGATGGTTCTGCATCTAATGCCAAGGCCACGACAGATGCTCCCCTTGATTCCGATGAAATCCTCCGGTAGGGATTAGAGACTGTCTTCGTCTTGGAGACCTAATTTGCTGTGATTGGGCCCTGCTTCCAAATGAATGGAAGTGGGGCTCAATCTGTTTTGGAGATTTGAATACTGTTCGCGCTGTGGACAGGATTTATCTCCAGGTCAGCAGAAGTGAAACATGAATCTGGAACATCGGGTTGTGTCAGCATATGCGCATACAACCTGTAGATTCTAACGCTTCTAAATCCTTCGCAATAGCGACAATTCCATAGAGGAGGCTTCGGGATGCTGAAGTAATATCTTTCTCGTCTAGAAGCCTGTGGGAGTCAGGAATTTTCTTCTCTTGAGAGAGTAGATTCTGTCCATAAAAACGAAGCAAATTCCGTAGTTTTTCCTAGCCGATTCCCGTGAACGCTTGGGCATCTTGAAAGTAGTGCATCAAACCTAAAAATTTGACCTGCCGACTCCCCAGGAGTCACTGGACATTGAACTCCGTCTTCCCCCTACCAAGTGAGTTCTTTCGAGCCTCAGACCTCGGTCTACCTCAGACCAAGTGTTAGATGGGCAACCATTGGCTAAATCTTCTTCTGCTTCAACGTTTTACCCCTGCGACTCACGGTCCTGCACCCATGGAAAGTTATACCCAACAGTTTACGCAATTCACGACTGCCTTCCCGCTGTGGCAATATCTCAGCCAGCGTTTGTTTGACCGGGAGCAACAGCTGGTCATAAATCCTCGCGCCTTTGCCAAGAGCTACCGTGTTGATTTCCTGGAGTATTGCTTCTCCATGGTGTCTGAAAGTTCTAATCCTGGTTTGTAATCAGAGATCATAGGGGGCGACGAAAACTCCGTTATCTCTTGGTTCATTGGGTGATGGAAACGACTGCAAGACAGGTCTTTGTCTAGAGTCTGGTTAGCAAACAATCGAAACTTATTAGGTACCCAGTTCCACTGGCATTTTGGTCTTATGACCGAGGACTAGTTGGATGGGACTAGATACAAAACAGGGCAGGAGGATTGCAGCCAATGCAATCCTCCTGCCCTGTTTTGTATCGTCTTGCTAAAGACTGACGACTTTAGGCGGCCACCGCTGAAATAGGGATTGCTGCCAATAGTCGGTCAATGATGGCTCTTGTGGGCTGTGCCGTCGCTGGAATGATGCGATGAGCTAGGACATGGGGAGCTAAAAGTTTAATGTCGTCGGGTATGACGAAATCACGTCCTTTAATTAGTGCTAAGGCTTGGGCTGCACGGTGGAGCGCCACGGCCCCTCGAGGACTTACGCCTAGGGTCACTTCATCGTCATCACGGGTTCGTCGCACCAACTCTAAGAGGTAGCGTTGGAGGGAGTCTTCAATGCGCACTTGGCGGCATTGTTGCTGGAGTGATTGCAGTTCATCTAGAGATAGACAGGGAGCCAAATCCTCTACTTTCTTAGAGGATTGGAGGCCTTGAAGCATGCGCAATTCATCCATGGCAGAGGGATAGCCCAGGGAGAGAGACAGCATGAATCTATCCATTTGGGCTTCTGGCAGTGGGAAGGTTCCCTGGTACTCCACTGGATTTTGGGTGGCGATGGTGAAAAATGGATGGGGAACAGGACGAGACTTGCCATCTAGCGTGACCTGCTGCTCTTCCATTACCTCTAGCAAGGCGGATTGGGTACGGGGGGTTGCGCGGTTTACTTCATCGGCTAGGAGCACATTGGTAAACACGGGACCTGGCAGAAAGTCGAACTCCCCGCTGTTAGGCACCCAAATGTTGCTACCAGTGATATCGCTGGGCAAGAGATCTGGGGTGCATTGAATGCGCTGGAACTTTCCATCAATAGAGCGTGCGAGGGATTTTGCTAGGAGTGTTTTTCCCACGCCTGGCACGTCTTCTAGCAGGGCGTGGCCACCCCCGATGAGGGCGACGAGGACCAGTTCGATAGCATCTTCTTTGCCAATGATGGTTTGGCTCAAGTTGGCGAACAGGCGATCTATTCCAGCAGGCATAATTTTGTCGTTTGAGCCTATATAAAAGGCGTAAGAGGGAGATGCATTCTTACCCTGGGTGGTCTGAGCCCTGGAGCTTTGAGGGAGGGAGGGGGAGTGAGCGTCGGCGTTGGGCTCTGCCCTTCTTGTGAGTTCCTATCTTTAATAATTGCTGGTAGTTCTAGGGGAATCGCTACCGAGGCTCATCATTCCCTGACAAGTTGAATATATGGCCAGGAATGTAACGGGTGAGAGTGCTGGGATTGGGAAGACTCCTCAACCACGGGTCTGCTCAGCGTGATAGCCTCAATTCTAATTGAATCTGTTCGCTATCTAGCCGAAAGCTTGCCCGGTCTATGCAGTCCACCACTTCCCAACGCCGTACCAAAATTGTGGCCACCATTGGTCCGGCGACCAGCCGCCCCGAGGTACTCAAACCCCTCATTGAGGCCGGGGCAACTACGCTTCGGCTGAATTTTTCCCATGGGACCCATGACGATCACCAACGAAGTATTCGTCTCATTCGTCAAATCTCTTTTGAGCTTAACCAGCCTGTCGCAATTTTGCAGGATCTTCAGGGCCCTAAGATCCGTTTAGGTCGTTTTCAAGATGAAAAGATTACCGTGAAACCCGGTGATCCCTTCGTGCTGACGAGTCAAAAAATTCCTGGGACTCAGACGCGTAGCTATGTGTCCTACGACAAGTTGGCCAATGAGGTGCCTGAGGGTGCAACTATCCTGCTCGACGACGGCAAAGTGGAAATGCGCGTCGAAAAAATTGATAAGGAAGCCCAGGAGCTCCACTGCGTTGTTGTGGTTGGGGGCGTTCTTTCCAATAACAAGGGCGTTAACTTTCCCGGTGTCTACCTTTCGATCAAGGCCTTAACTGATAAGGACCGTGAGGATTTGGTTTTTGGTCTTGACCAGGGTGTGGACTGGGTTGCCTTGAGCTTTGTCCGCAATGCTGATGATGTTCGGGAAATTAAGGAACTCATTGCTAGTGCGGGCAAAGAAGTTCCGGTGATTGTCAAGATTGAGAAGCACGAGGCGATCGAGCAGATTGAAGATATTCTGGCGCTATCTGATGGTGTGATGGTTGCTCGGGGGGACCTGGGTGTGGAGATGCCTGCAGAGGAAGTGCCGCTATTGCAGAAGCGGTTGATTTCCCTCGCAAATGGCTTTGGCTTGCCTGTGATTACGGCAACCCAGATGTTGGATAGCATGGTCCACTGCCCTCGCCCGACTCGCGCTGAGATCTCTGACGTTGCCAATGCCATCTTGGACGGCACTGATGCAGTGATGCTTTCTAATGAGACTGCCGTGGGTGATTACCCCGTGGAAGCTGTGGCAACCATGGCTCGAGTTGCCGAGCGAATTGAGCGGGAGCACAAGATTCCGGCAACACCGAAGAATCTCGGCCATGACGATGCGATTCCGAATGCAATCAGTCAGGCGGTAGGACGTATTGCCCAACAGCTCAATGCTAAAGCCATTATGACCTTGACTCAGTCAGGGGCGACAGCGCGGAATGTCTCCAAGTTTCGTCCAGAGACTCCAATTTTGGCGGTGACGCCCCATGTTGATGTTTCCCGCCGTCTCCAGATGGTTTGGGGGGTAAGGCCATTACTCGTGCTAGATCTACCTTCCACCACTGAGACTTTCCAGGCTGCTATTGGGGTTGCTGAGGAAAAGGGATTGCTCCAGGGCGGCGATCTGGTCGTGACGACTGCTGGGACTTTGAAGGGAGTTTCTGGCTCGACAGATCTGATTAAAGTTGAGCTTGTGAGTGCCGTACTGGGCCAGGGGGTTGGCGTCGGTCAAGGTCGTGTGACTGGTATTGCCCGTGTGGCCCAGGGAGCGAAGAGCCCGAACCACTTCAACCCTGGTGATATTTTGGTCGCCCCCAAGACTGATGCTGCTTTGATGGATTGCATTCACCATGCTCGGGGTATCGTTACCGAGACAGAAAGCCTGACAAGCCATGCCGCTGTGATTGGTCTTCAGCTTGGCATTCCGGTGATTGTGGGGGTTGAGGGAGCGACCCAGGCCATTCGGGATGGGTCCGTTCTGACGCTGGATGTGCCCAAGGGCTTGGTCCATTCCGGGGCAGTTGGAGCTTAGGTTTAATTCCTGGCTGTGCTTTGCAGCTTATTGCGATTTGAAAATGGTCCTGTGAACTTGAGTGAGTTCACAGGACCATTGGTTTATTGCTGGGTTTCGAGCTTTACTTTGAGCTGCTTCGCCGCAGATTTTATGGGGGGAAGTAGGCTTGCCGGAATATTGAAGCGGTTGAGTTGAGGTTGACTCGCAGGGCTCTCATTGGGATAAGGACCATGATAGTCACTGCCACCACTAGCGAGGAGGTTATAGGTTTCGCAGTAGCCCAATAGGGTCTGGATCTGCTTAGGGGAATGGCTGGGGTGATAAACCTCTAGACCCATGAGCCCCGCTTCTACGAGTTTTGGCAGGAGTTCAGCAGGGGGGGCTGCTTTGAATAAGAAGGGGTGAGCCCAAATTGGGACTGCTCCAGCTTCTCGCAGCACTGCGATGCCTTCTTTGGCGCTGAGACCATCGTATGAAACATAGGCTAAGCCGCCATCTTTAAGCCATTTCTTAAAGGCTTTCTCGACAGAGATGCAGTGACCCGCAGCGACAAGGGCGCGGGCGATGTGAGGGCGCCCTGGCGCACTGTTTGAGGGGAGTTTGGGGAGGCTAATGGGATAGCCCATTGCCTTTAGCTTTTCCACCATCGCTGCGGCCCGTCGGTGGCGATCTGCTTGGAGACGATCCAAGGTGGGTTGGAGCTTTGGGGGATTGGGATAGAAGCCGAGGATGTGGAGCGATCGCCCTTTCTCTGTCGTGCTCAATTCCAATCCTGGCACAATCTCTAATCCTGTTCCCGCTGCGGTCTCCTGAGCCTCTTTCCAGCCTGCAAGTGTGTCGTGGTCCGTAATGGCCAGGGCGCTAACGCCAGCATCAATGGCAGCTTCCACTAGGGCCTTTGGTGTCAGGGTTCCATCGGAGCAGGTCGTGTGGCAGTGGAGTTCGAGCATGGTGAAGCTGGACAGCGATCCCAGAAAAAAGCAGGTTAACGATGAGTCGAGAGTTGTGTTGGTTCTTTGTCTTCAGATCGTGTTTTTGAACAGTACTCTTCGATACTAATCTTTCTCCCGGGGCACAAGCCTTGTTAAGATTCAAAGTTTGTCGGTGAATTTACTTGCGCTGGGTTTGGGTCTTGACTGTTCTGACTAGCTGTAAGGCCCTGGGGCTCAACTATTGAGGGCCTTACAGAGTGATTCAATGCTAGTTGGCAGATCCTGGCTCAAACGCGATCGCCCCTAAATTGCCACAGAAAATTGCGACAACACTGTCCGTTACCGATTCGATTTGCGAAGGAGAAGCGCCCACCATGGCCCAGATGTTTTACGACAACGATGCCAACCTCGATCTACTCAATGGCAAGACCGTCGCCATTGTTGGCTACGGCTCCCAGGGCCATGCCCATGCTCTTAACCTGAAGGATAGCGGGGTCAACGTTGTTATCGGTCTTTACCCTGGCAGTAAGTCCAAGGCGAAGGCTGAGGCTGAAGGGTTGACCGTTCACACGGTGGCAGATGCGGCTAAGGCAGCAGACTGGATCATGATCCTGTTGCCTGACGATGTGCAGCGCAGCGTCTACGAAAATGACATTGCGCCCAACCTGAAGGCGGGTGACGTGCTCTCCTTTGCCCATGGTTTCAACATTCACTTCGGTCAGATTGTTCCTCCTGCTGATGTGGACGTGGTCATGGTTGCACCCAAGGGCCCTGGCCACTTGGTTCGCCGCACCTATGAGCAGGGCCAGGGTGTTCCTGCGCTGTTTGCGGTTTATCAGGATGGTACGGGGCAAGCTCGCGATCGCGCCATGGCCTATGCCAAGGGCATTGGCGGCACCCGTGCTGGCGTTCTAGAAACGACCTTCCGCGAAGAGACCGAAACCGATCTTTTCGGTGAGCAGGTTGTTCTCTGCGGTGGCTTGAGCGAACTGATCAAGTCTGGCTTTGAGACCCTGGTTGAAGCGGGCTATCAGCCTGAGATTGCCTACTTCGAGTGCCTCCATGAAGTGAAGTTAATTGTGGATCTCGTCGTTGAAGGCGGCTTGGCCAAGATGCGTGACAGCATCTCCACTACTGCTGAGTTCGGCGACTACAGCCGTGGCCCCCGCATCATCACCGATGAGACCCGTGCAGAGATGCGCAAGATTCTCAAGGAGATTCAAACCGGCCAGTTTGCCAAGGAATTCATCATTGAAAACCAGACAGGCAAAGCTGGCTTTACCGCCACTCGTCGTCGCGAAGCAGAGCACCCCATTGAAGTTGTGGGTAAGGATCTGCGCGCTATGTTTAGCTGGTTGAAGAAGTCTTAGGCGTTGAAGTCCTGGGAGCGCGAATTCTAATGAGCCTCGTGATTTACGAAGCGCTTGAATTCTCTCCATAGCCTAATTGAGAGAAGGGTGGTGCCAAATGTTTACTTTTGGCACCACCCTTTTTCCTTGATGCCCTTACTACACGGTGCAAGGACCCTATTGTGAGGTGAGCCAATGCTAAACATCAATGCTATGCAGCATTGCTGCTATAGGCTCTGCCTTGTAATTGATTGGGAGGTTGGACTAAAGAGTCGCGATAACGCTGGGCACGATTTTCCCTCAATTTGCGAGTGAGGGCATCATTCCATTGGGGCGATAGCAAGATTGCAAGGCCGGCCCTGAGGATAATTTTGTAGCAATCTTTGCGCAACAGTAATTTGGGGCTGCAACGGAATGCTTTTGATAGATAGGCTAAGGCTGTCCATCCGCTAGCATCCCAGCCCCGCAAAGCCTTGAATCCCAAAAATGTATAGAGGTTGATGTAGCTTTCAGGCCTTAAGTGGCTACAGTCTTTTCCCTTCTGGCTGTCATAGCCTCGCTCTAAAATCCGTAGATTGGAACATTCAACGCCCTGTAGACGCGATGACTTAGAGCCCTGAACAAGACGATATAGAACCTGTACCCGAGGGACGGATACAAAGTCATACCCTTCTGCTAAGCGAAGGCAAATGTCCAAGTCCTCGCAATTGCTTAAGCTTTCATCAAAACCGCCGATATGCTTGAGAACCGAGGTGCGCGCCAAGAAGTTAGAGCCACTGGCAACAAAATTGGAGAGCAGCAATTTCTCGTAGACATCTCCTTCCCAAGTTGCGTGGCTAGCTGGGTAGAGACGATTACCTTGCTCATCAATGCAATCACTCATGCTGTAGCAGACATCAGCACTGGGACTTTGCTGTAGGCGTTGGTACTGGGCTTCCAGCTTCTTGGGAGTCCAGAGGTCGTCAGCATCCAAAAATGTTGTGAACTCTCCTCGAGCCAAGCTCAAGCCGTAGTTGCGATTGACACCAGCATTGCCTTGGGGACGCCGAATTATCCGTAGCCGAGGGTCGCTAAATTTATCGAGTACCCGAGCTGTTCCATCCGTAGAGCTAGGCTCAATAACAATCAACTCAAAATCACTCCAGCTTTGCTGTAAGACAGAGTAGACGGTTTCTTCGATGGTCGCTTCTGCATTAAATGCGGGAATAACGACGGAAATAGAAGGCATTGAGTGATTTCGCCTAGGTAATGAAAGGGAGTTACAGAGCAATTGGAGTTGCTTCAGAAGTTATGACTCTTTTTGCAGATGAGAGTGCCCATCAATCTCATTGGAGCTTCAGTAGAGCATCATCCCTTGTTCGGGAAGTTACTGGTGATTAGTTCGCTAAGTTTGAAGATTTAGACTACTTCATCATCAGACTCTACCTAGCCTTAGTTATGGCTTAATTTCCTCTGTCAATGCTTGGGCAATTACCCTACAAAGTTATGCTCTGGCAGTATCTGGAGAAATTTGCAGAGCATGGAGATGCAGTTCGTTTGTCTGGTTCTCCATAGACATGGTTACGACTCTATTTACTCTTGTCAGAGCAATACTTTATACAAAACTTACTGTTTATGGCTTCCGCTTCAAGAGATGGTCAAGGCTAAGCATGAGTTATGAAGATAAGGGATGCACCTCTATACAATCGCTTAGTAACCCAGGGTTTCCCAATTTAAGTTGGAAAGGTGAATATATTCTGATGGTCCATCACGGGGCTTTTCGGCTGGGCTCATAATGGAGCGGTGTTTACTGGAATAACACACGGGCGAAATTTATTTTATATAGGGTGTTTCACTCATGTCTTGCTGATCAATTGCAGGGATGCAGGGAATTTAGGCAGTATCGGGAACAGTAAACTTATCGGTTAGGGATTTAGTGCTCGTAGTTCATCTGTTCTTTGCGAGTTTGCGACTTGTATAATGCGTAAGCCTGTTCTTACTATTTTTTATCAATACGACCCCTGGAACGCCACTATTGGCGGAATCCAGACTATTATTGGGTCTTTTATTAAGTATGCGCCCGAAAGTTTCCGGATTCGATTCGTTGGCATAACGAGCGATCCCGATTTGGAGTTGCGCCGCTGGCATAATCTTTCCCTCAAAGGGAGAGATGTTTTGTTCATGCCGCTTTTCCATCTTGAGGATGATAATCGTCGCAAGCTCATCCCAACGACGCTGAGATACACCTGGTCGTTGCTGGGGCGGCATCTCTCTTCAGACTTTATGCACTTTCACCGTCTGGAGCCCAGCATGGCGACTTGGCGGTGGACTGGGGAGAAGACGCTTTTTGTGCATAACGACATACATAGTCAAATGCTGAAGAGTGGTGGCGCCTCTAAGCAGGGTGGAATGCTCTGGAGCCGGGTGCCTAAGCTTTATCTCGCTTTAGAGCGGCGTTTGCTCGGTCGTTTTGCTCAGGTCTTGTCCTGTAATTCAGATTCGAGAGATTTTTATAAATCCCATTACGCCGATATGGCTGAACGGGTCTCTTTGGTTCGTAACACTGTTGATGGCGAGCTGTTTCATCCTTTAGTGGGCGATAAGCTGATTGAGGAACGGGCGATTCTAGCCCAGCAGTTTGGTGCTGATTCGAATTCCCGGTTTGTATTGTTTGCAGGGCGATTGCATCCCCAGAAGGATCCATTGCTCTTGGCACAAGCTTTTGCGTTGTTGAAGGAACAAAACCCTGGCTTGAAGCCTCATCTTTTGGTAGCTGGAGATGGCGAGTTGATGGAGCCGCTACGGGACGAATTGGATCGCCTGGGTATTGCGGATGTCGTTTCTCTGTTGGGCCCTGTTCAGCAGTCTGAACTTATTCGATTGCACCAATGTGCTGACCTATGCGTTTTGAGTAGTCGGTATGAGGGCTTACCCCTGGTGGTCCTAGAGGCCCTGGCTTGTGGGACTCCCGTTGTCACTACGGCCTGTGGAGAAACGCCTAAGCTACTTTCTGAAAGTAGTGGAGTGGTTTGTGGAGACCGTACTCCAGCCGCGATCGCTGCTGCTATGGAGAAAGTTCTGGCTAACCCAGAGCAATATCCCGCTTCAGCCTGTACTCAAGATGCCCTGCCCTATGAAGCGAGCCAGGTAATCAGTGAGCTGTATGGCCAGATGCTCAGTCGCTGGGAAGCTAAAGCTGAGCCCGCTGCAATCTGATTCTGATGTTTATTTGAGTGATGAGGTGTGTGACGTGAGGATAGCCGTAATCGGTGCAAAGGGTTTACCACCAGGTCAGGGCGGCATTGAGCATTACTGTGCCCAGGTTTACCCCCGCTTAGTTGCTGCGGGTCACTCTGTGGATATTTACGGCCGAGCGTCCTACACCGGTATGCCTTGGTCCGAGCCCTGCGACTTTTCGGGGGTGCGTGTTATCTCTGTACCTGCTGTTCCCAATGTGAAGGGAGCCGATGCGATGATCAGCTCTGGGATCGGCGCCTTGATCTCAACCTTCTTTCGGCGTTACGACATCATCCACATCCATGCCTTGGGCCCCGCTTTGTTTTGTTGGCTGCCTTTCCTGCTGTCATCATCCAAGGTTGTGGTTTATTGCCATGGCTTAGATTGGCAGCGGGTCAAATGGGGGAAGTTTTCGAGCTTCTTGATTCGGCTTGGCGAGAAGCTAGCGGTGCGCTATTCCGATGAGATGGTTGTGGTTTCGCAGGAGCTGCGACGCTATTTTTGGGAAACTCACGGGCGCGAAACGGTCTATGTTCCAAACGGACCTGCTCAGTATGCGCCTTCGGATCAGGACTTTAGTTTTGGCAACCGTTTAGGGCTAGAGTCGGGAAAGTATCTTGTTTTCTTGGGGCGCTTGGTACCTGAGAAATGCCCCGATCTCTTGATTCAGGCATTTCTCAAGCTGAATAAGGCGGGGTGGAAGTTGGCTATTGTGGGCGGCAATAGCGATACCTCGTCTTTCCAAGATAGGCTCTCAGGTCTCGTGAAAGGTGACCCAAGGGTCATCTTTACAGGCGTCCTGAGGGGTCGTTATCTTGCAGAAGTCATGCGTGGAGCAGGGGTTTTTGTTCTGCCTTCTGAGGTAGAAGGACTACCGCTTGCGATGTTGGAAGCCATGCAAGAGGGATTGCCCATTGTGGCGAGTGATATACCCCCTCACCAACAGCTGTTGGGTGATGATAGAGGCGTCATGTTCAAATCTTTGGATTTGGATGATTGTGTGGCGAAGTTAGCTTGGGCTGTGGAACATCCTGACGAAATGCAGGTCATGTCCCAAACAGCTCAAAGTTATGTTCGCAAGCACTATAACTGGGAGCGAGTCGTGGGGGATGCCAATAGCCTCCACTCCATGCTTCTGGGCAGCGCTTCTGAAATCACTCCTGTTACGGTTAATCCTCCCCAGGGAATAATCACAAAGAAAAGTAAAATGTCTATTTCTCAGGGATAGCTCCTCTCCTGGGTGAATAGTTATGGGTCTTTGGTCAGCCAGTCTACCTGCAGTATTGGCGATATTAAACAAGCAACTATGGATAAGCTCTCCTCGATTCTGCCCCCGATCAAGCGCAACCTTTTGCCAGCGCTTGTTACCTTTTCGGCTGCTTTAGTTGCTGCTGGCTTTTATCTGTCAGTTGCAGAGAAATCATATTCTTCTGCTGTGAGGGTGTCTATTGAGGATCCCCGAGCTAGTAGTGTTTCCGCCTTAGGGCAAGGTTTGACTCAGCCTCCTGGCCGGTCTGGCAGTGCTGACCCCATGGCTACCCAGGCTGAGTTAGTCAAGTCTCAGCGGGTCTTGGAGCGATCGCTTCAGCAGGAAGCTCCTGCATTTGAAGCTAAGGGTGTGCCTTTGCCCTCAGTGGGGCAACTTCAGCGTTCTTTGAAGATAAAAATTGTTCCGGCCACCAATATTCTCCAGATCGGTTATGAGGGAGCTGACCCCGAACTGACGGCTAACTTGCTCAACCGCATTGCTGCGGAGGTTATTAATCAGAGTAGTGAGAATATTCGTTTAGAGGCTTCCGCGATTCGCCAATTCTTGGAAGGGCAAGTGCCCCAGGAAGAAGCCAAGCTGGCCGAGGCCGAAACGCTGGAGACGCAGTACCGCCAAACAAATGGTGTGGTAGATGTGGATGCCCAAACCAATACACTGCTGACAAATTTGTCACAGCTTCAGGAGCAGCAGCGCATTGTGGCTGGTCAGCTGCAAGAGGCACAAACTCGGACTGGCATGCTGCAAGAGATGACAGGCTTCTCTTCCCCTGACCGGGCCTATGTGGCTTCTCGGGTGGGCCAGGATCAGGAGCTTGCGGATCTGAAAAATAGGCTTGTTAATATCGAAGCTCAAATTATTGAGTCGCGGGCTAAGTACCAGGATAGCCATCCTCAGATCCAGGCTTTGGACCAGCAACGGGGTGACTTGAGAACGCTGTAT
>CALLPZ010000347.1 GCA_938015405.1 uncultured Pseudanabaenaceae cyanobacterium | reverse complement strand
GGAACGCCCATGGCCATGGCTTCCATCAGAACCACAGGGATGCCCTCTGCAAAGCTGGGCAAGACAAAAATGTCGGTCTGCCGGAGATAGTTGCGCACCGATTCTTGGGACTGGTAGCCCACGAATTCAACATTCTTTGCTAATCCCATCTCCACTGTCAGGTTCTCCAAGAACGCCCGGTCAGCGCCGTCGCCCACCACGGTGAGTTGAACGTCAGGAGATTGAGCTGAGACCTGCTTGAGGCTTTCCAACAGCATGGGCAAGCCTTTCTCCACTGCCAGCCGTCCGACATATAACAAGCGATGGCCCTGGCCCTGGTGGGACACGGGCTCAAACAGGTCTAAATCCACGCCGCAGCGGACAATGGACATCTTGTCCCAATGCTCTGGCTCTACAAAAATCATGCCTTGGCTGCGGCAAAAATGACTGATGCAGGCCACAAATTTAGCCCGGCGGATCTTCTCATCGATGCGCCACCGCATGGGCTCGAAAAAGATGTGGGGGCCATGCATGGTGAAGCTAAAGCTGAAACCTCCCAATTCCGCTGCTAGCATTGCCACTGTGCAGCTGGAGTTGGCAATGTGATTATGCAAATGAGGAATTTTGCGCTTAACCATTTCCTGGGCCAGCAAGCCTGCCTCAAGGAAATACAGCATCTGGTACAAGCCGCCTTTAATCCCGGGCTGACTTGTTTTTAATGCCAACTTCAGCCCCTTGAGATAACGGGAGGGGGAGGCAAGCAGTAAGCCAATATGGGCCCATACAAGCTTCAGGATATTAGCTGGCAGCAGATAGTAGCTCTGCGCTCTTTCAGCCTCTTGCTCAGGCCCGACGATGTGCTCATCTCCAGGAGCACGGACCGAGAAAGTGTCAACATCAACGCCCAATTCTCTAAGGCCTATGACCTCACGCTGGATGAAAGTATCAGTTGCCCGGGGATAGAGGCCGGTGAAATAAGCGGTACGCATGATTGAACTCTTAAACGACTCAAACTTTCTTCGGACTGAGGCTCAGACAGGCCCAGTCATGCCAAATCAGTCACGCCAGCGGTAACCACAGATTCAAACTGATAGGTGGGTTGCCAACCCAAAATTTCTTTCACTCTGCGGTTGCTATATTCCAACGGCTTACACCGAGCATGGAGACGGGCAGGGACTAGCAACCCAGGCACTTTCAGCGAACCACCCAAGGCTTGGTTGATACGCCACAGCGCTCCACTGACCCAACGCATCCAAGACCAAGGAATCACCACTGTTGGCATGGCTTGCTGCTGTGCCTGGGCCACAAGGTTTGAGAATGTTTCCTGGTCCGGCAAATTGTCATCCACCACATTTAAGGTTTCGCCGATCGCTTCAGCGGTACTTAAGCTTTTTGCAATCACTTCAGCACAGTGACCCGCGTAGGCCAGGGGAAGCTTGGCAGAGCGACCTACACGCACCCAGAATTTGCCCAGTAGGCAATTCCCCAAGAACGCATTCACCAAATGCTCGGCGTCATAGATGATGCCTGGGCGAATCACCGTGACCTGACCTCCTTTAGACTCAAAGTCTTTCACCAGTCGCTCCTGGGAAAGTTTCATTTGGGTGTAGACATCCCGGTTGATGGGCAGCGACTCCACAGGAGAGCTTTCATCTAAGGTTGAGCCAGCAACTAAAGCCTGGTAGTCATAGGCCGAGAAACTGCTAATGGCGACCAGGCGAGTCACCCCCGTTTGGGCCATCGCAGCCAAGAGGTTTTCAGTGGCCGTGACACTGCAGGCATACTGAGTTGCATAATCCCCAGACATAGCTGCCGCAATGTGAACTACAGCATCAATGCCTTCTAGCAATGGAACAAGGGAGTCCCCAGCTTGGCTGAGATCTGCTTGGGCCCAGGTCAAGCCTGGGGAGCTTGGGTCCGGCTGCAGAGGACGACGGCTAAGGGCACGGATTTGGTGGCCGCTTTTGAGGAGCTCTGCGATCGCATAGCTACCTAAAAAGCCGCTCGCTCCTGTGACTAGAATATGCATGGGGTTGAGTTGTTGAGATGCTTGTGAGTTGACCAAGAGAAAATAAGGCCTTCGACCATCTGGCTTAGGCGGCCCAAGGCATGGGAGAGATGGGCTCAAACTGAGTTTGCATATGGTAAGTCTGGCTGTCTTCCAAGGCATTTTGAATCGCCAGAACCAGCTCATTCACATGCAGTGAAAAACGAGAGGACAGACGACAGGGCCGACCATTTTGGATGGAATCCACCAAGTCCGCCACTCCTCGGCAAAAGTCCATCTGCTGAGCACCGCGAGAACCCAGGTGGGACTTACCTTCAGGGCTCACGAGACGATGGTTACGCTTCAAGGGGCTGATAAAGGTTTTCCGTCGCAGGGTGACCCGGCGGCGACTATAAACTGGCGCCCGGTAGTACCAAGAGTCTTTGGTGCAGAGCAAGCCTTTGTCACCAATGATTGTGAGGTGATGATCATGGGGAGCGACAATGCCACAGGTTAAGCGTGCCACAACGCCGGATTCAAAGTGGATACAGGCCACAGAGAAGTCGGGGGTATGGCCGTCTAGGGGCACATCTGTTTCTTTATCTGGAACCAAACAGGAAGAAAACGCCGTGACGCTTTTCGCTGCGCCAAAGAAGGCCACAAGCCAACTCACGTAATAGCCTGCATGCTCAAGGGTGCAGCCCACCTCAAATTCATCTTTGTAAGGCCAAGGTGTACCGGCTTCGCTCATCCATTTTTGGTAAGCCATTTGATGAACCATGCCATCATCCATCTCGGCATAGACCAAGCGAACCTTGCCCACTGCCTCTTCTCGTAGGGCCTTCCACATGGTTTGAGCCGTCTCGCTCAGCAAGTTGCAAGGCGCGGAGACCACTTGTAATCCGCGAGCCTCAGCAATCTCTACCAATTGACGGGCTTCTTCAAAATCAATCGACAGGGGCTTTTCGGTATACACATGTTTACCAGCCTCTAAAGCAGCTTTAGAAATTTCAAAGTGACTACTGGGATTGGTCAGATTAAGAACAATATCAACCCGGTCGTCTTCTAATAGTTCTTTGAGAGAATCGTAGATAGAAACATTGTGGTGCTTAGAAAAGTGCTCGGCACGTTCAGGCACACGGTCCATCACCCCTAAGAGATTAAGATGGGGATAATTTGGCAAAGTCGAAAGATAATAGTCCGCGACAAAGCCGCAGCCCACAATTGCAAGATTCATAGGCTATACCACTCAATTTAATCAATGACTAGACTGCTGTTCATCCAGCAACCAAACCGACAAAATTGCAGTTACGAAGATCATCGCAGCGTAATTTCACCGAGATTTAGTCACTCTGAACTAACGTCTAGTTACGGGGTCACCACCCGCTACTAGTTAATCTTCGTGAACGCTACGGGAAAACAGGAGACTTCCACAATCGGGTCAGAATAACCATATTGGAAGGTCTAGCACCAGATTTTTCTTCCGAAGATCGCCCTTTAGTTCTCAGTAAATCAACTGGCATTTACTCTACTTCCAGACAAAATTGTATCTCGATACTTCCTTACAATTGCGCAGAAGTATATTTAGCCTTGTAGAAGAGAAAAAATTTGGCTCTAAGGCTTGGGAGAGATGCCCAAACATCCTTTTGGTAGAGGTTAAAGCCTGGAAGCGATCGCTCTAACAGAGGCAAGCGAACACCAGCTTTTTCTCCAAAGCGAGTGAAGACAAGCATGATGAATTGACACCATTTATCTGCATCAGGACCTGCATTCAAAAATCAGCGGCAAATGATTCATGACGAAGCAGCTTCTTCATCTGAGATTAATGTTCTGATGAGGACCTAGAGCAAGGCTTCAAAGGAGCCCGTTATGGGAGTGACCAAAAGCCATAACCATAGGGCACAATCTTTGGCTTAAATAGCTTTGCAAACTCAAACGATGATCAGGCCTAGAATGATCACTCAATAAACGCGGTTAGATCGCTGGAGCTGAAGAGCATCTACCTCAATTCCAAAATTAGAGACTTTCAGCAATCTGCCCCAAGCAAATCATTATGCTGCTTTGCGTCCAAAACAATAGAAAATGGTGCTGTCATCCCAAATTCCTTGTTTTGTTTGCAGTTTTTCCAATTCTGCATTGAATTCAACTTTAGCCTGTGCCAATTGCTCAGGAGTAAGCTGAAGGGAAGGATGCGGATGTTGACCAGGCACAGGAAATGAGCCATCGCCTGACCACATCCCTTTTGCCTTCTCCAAGTTGATATAGTTTCCATCTGGCTCGGCTTCAATCTCAATTTGATCAAAGCCTGCTTGTTGGAGAAGAGCATGACATTTTTCGATTGTTCCCGTTGGCTTACTCAGCAATAGAGACACACCATACTTTTCAAGGATTTTCTGGGTCACAACTCCTCCCAGAAAGGCAGTATCTGCAAAAGCGTGAAAGCCAAGGGTTCCATCTGGTTTTAAGAAGCGGTTCCAAAGTCTCAAGGCCTCCAACAGGTCAGACATCCAAATCAATGCAGATGAACAGAAAATATAGTCAAATGTGTTCGCTGGAAAATCTATATTTTCGGCATCTGCAAGCTGGAATTCAATATTATGCAAGCCCAATCTCTCAGCCTTTTGCCTTGCTTGCTTAAGCATCCCCATTGAGATATCTATGCCAATGACTCTACCTTCAGCACCAACAAATTGAGCTGCTTCGATCGCAACCATCCCTGTACCAGTTGCCAGGTCTAAGATTTTCTGGCCTTGAGCAATTTTTGCATATTCAATCAAGCGATGAGCAATACGAGGATGCCAATCCCCTTTATCATAACGAGAACTCCGACTACTATATAGGTCAGCGATCTGCTGTTTATAGCTATCTAATTCTATTGGGTCACTCACTCTACTATCTCCAAAGATTATTAGCTATCTGGGCAGCTTCGAATATTAATAGGATTGCTCGTATAGGATTGCTCGTATAGGATTCTTCTACCCCTGCACTGCCAGCTAAACTATTCCTGTCAGCTCGTCATTCACCTGCAGTTCAAGGCTTCAACCATGGTCGTTATTCACCACAACCCAGCCTGCGGAACTTCCCGCAACGTGCTTCGCATCATCGAAGCCGCTGGCTACGAGCCCATCGTCATCGACTACCTGGCTGAAGGCTGGACCAAGCCGCAACTCCTGGGCCTCTTTGCTGCTGCCGACCTTACTCCCCGCACCGCTCTGCGGGAAACCAAGTCTCCCGCTAAAGAGCTGGGCCTTCTGGAGTCTAACGTCAGCGATGAGACTATTTTGGCTGCCATGCTGGAGCATCCCGTCCTCGTCAATCGCCCCATCGTCTGCACTGCCAAGGGCGTTAAGCT
>CALLPZ010000346.1 GCA_938015405.1 uncultured Pseudanabaenaceae cyanobacterium | reverse complement strand
GTTGAGGCGGCAACGATGATGCCAGGTAAGCCTCACCTTCGCGAGCCCTATGATTTGATTCTGGAGGCTTTAGGAAGCTTGGGAGCCACTGAGGCTGTTGGGCAGATTAAGCCTTTTGCGGAGCATTCCGTTGAGAAGGTGCAATATGCAGCGGCGCGGGCCATGTATCAATTGACTGGGGAGTCCAGCTACGGAGATGTCCTGGTGCAAGCCTTGGCTGCGCCGGACTTGCAGTTGCGGCGAGCAGCGCTGATGGATATTGGGGCGGTGGGGTATATGCCGGGAGCTGAGGCGATCGCCGAGACCCTCGCAGAAAACAGCCTTAAGTTAATTGCACTCAAGGGATTGTTAGAAACCCACTTACAACAGTCTTCTGGAGATGTTCTGTCCGATGAAGCCATTCACGCCATGGATTTGATGGATGATTTGCTGTAGCCAGTTGGCAAACTCTTTCCTGTCCTTAATTCTCAACTTTTCCTGAACTTAGCCTTAGTGCCATGACTGTTTCTTCTGGTTCACCTCAGTTGCAACCGCTACTCGATAAGCTCCACAGTGCTGGCACGGCAGAAACTGTGCGGTTTGCGGTGGAGGATATCGCTGCGGCCCAGTTGGCAGAGGCGGTACCTATTTTGATTGAGGTTTTGGGCTACAACAATCCCGGTGCAGCAGTGGCGGCGGTGGATGGGTTGATTACCATCGGTGAACCAGCAGTGATGCCGCTGATGGAGTTGCTGGATGGTTTTAACTATGGGGCTCGGGCTTGGGCTTTGCGAGCCTTGGCAGGTATTGGCGATCCGCGTGGTATCGATCTACTCGTGAAGGCTGCGCTAGAAGATTTTGCTTTGAGTGTGCGTCGCGCTGCGGCTCGGGGAGTGGGGAAATTGCATTGGCAGGAGTTTGTGGGGGAAGGCGATCGCGTTGCAGCCCAGTCCAAAGCCATGGAAACGCTGATCCAGGTCTGTGATGACCCTGAATGGGTCGTGCGCTATGCCGCAGTTACGGGGCTCGAAGCCTTGGGGCTGGCTTTGGAGTCTAAGCTGGTCGATGAGCGACCTCGCTTGACCGAACGTTTAGAAGTCTTAGCTCAAGAAGATGCGGCTCCAGCGCTTCAAGTTAGAGCTCAGTTGGCTTTACAACGTTTAGCCTAGCGCTAGTCTGGCTGGTCTGTCTGCATGTCTAGGGGCTCGTTGGATGAGTCGATGAATCAGTGACGGCTCAATCGGCTTGTAGATTGGGGCGAGTGACGATGATGCCAATTGCTGAATCCACCCGTTCAATATAGGCCTGTAGATCTCCGGCTAGGATGACGCCAGCATTCGGAGCGGCGTGGATTAAGCCAAGGTTGCCATCGGGATGGCGATACACTAATCCGGTATGGGTCACATCGAGACCAGAAACGGAGGTTGCAACTGCAACAATGTCGCCAGCCTGTAGTTGCGGATATTGACTGCGAATTTGAGGGGTGGGGATATATCCAAAGGGGCTACTGGAGTTACTTTCTCTGTTGATAGTCTGATTAAGACGGCTTTCAGCGTTGCGAATGCAGTCGTACTGGCCATCTGATTTGAGGAGTTGTGGGTAGCTGCTTCTGTGATTCCCCATGAAGTGAATGGTTTTGTTGAGGGGCTGGACTTGGAGTTGGGGAACAGCTGAAACATTTCCCCTCCGTTGATTATCCAAAATCCAGTCAGAGAAGTAGTGGAGACGGTCACAGTAGTTCTGCAATTTCCCGTCACGGTAGCGATAGCTCTCAACTGAATTCACGAAAGTTGTAGGTGCAACATCTTGTTGCGTTGTGCTCGAAGGAGAGTTCGCCAAAGTTTCTGCTTGCAAAACAGCCTTGCTGAGGGACAAGATGGCTTCGATGAAGAGAACGCAGTCAAATTCTTGCAGGGAGATGACCAAGGTTTCGTTGGCATGACCATCTAGCAGCCCCGCGCGGTAGTCAGCCCCCATAAATTGTTCGGCGATGGACTGAATCAGCTGGGGATAGGGCTTTTGAGGCCAGTTTTCTGCTTGTGCCCGAGTCAGGAGTTGGCGGAGGCGATCGCGGTCTGCTGAACTAAGTGACGCGAGCTCTGTTCTTGAACTCGTTTGAGCGATAGGGGCTAGAAGGACCGGATTTAGCGATGGAAGCGTAGATTCGGTCGAACCTGCGATAGGACGATTGATATTTTGTTGTTCAGGCAACAATTGAGGCTGCGCAACAGCTGTAACCCAAGGCCAAAGGCTAACCATGACTGCCAGGGAGAGATATGTCCGTTTGGCTGTGGTCATTGTTTTCCTTGTTTGCCGCTGCTTGCTTGTGACATGCCGAATGTTTGAGGACCAAAAGGGCCATGGACGATTTGGCAAGATACCCTCGTTCCATGACCCTTTGGGTGCTATTTAAGTTTCGCTAATCCTGCAGTTTGAAACGATATTGGTCGAATATACCGTGATAGCCTACTTGGCTAGCCAACGAGCTGCGTCCTTAGCATGGTAAGTCAAGATCAGATCCGACCCAGCCCGTTTGAAGCTAGTCAGTGTCTCTAGGACCACCTTCTCCTCATCAATCCAGCCGTTGAGGGCCGCTGCCTTCACCATGGAATATTCACCGGAGACGTTGTAGGCCGCGACGGGGAGGTTCGTCATCTCCTTGATGCGCCAGATGATGTCCATGTAGGACAGCGCAGGCTTCACCATGACGAAGTCTGCGCCTTCAGCGATGTCCAGCTCGACTTCGCGCAGTGCTTCGCTACCATTGCCTGGGTCCATTTGATAGGTGCGGCGATCACCAAACTGAGGAGCAGACTCGGCAGCATCACGGAAAGGACCGTAGTAAGCCGAAGAGTACTTGGCGGAGTAGGCCATAATCGGCGTATCCGTGAAGCCTGCCTCATCCAGTCCCTCGCGAATGGCGCCTACAAAGCCATCCATCATGCCCGAAGGAGCGATGACATCAGCGCCAGCCTTAGCCTGGGAGACGGCAACTTTTTTCAGAAGCTCCAGGGTGGGGTCATTGAGTACGCGACCTGTGAGGTCTCCGGTTTCTAAGTAGCCGCAATGGCCATGGACGGTGTACTCGCATAGGCAGGTGTCTGCGACAACCACTAGCTCGGGAACTGCTTCTTTAACGGCTGTGGCAGCTTTTTGCACAATGCCACAATCATGCCAAGCACCAGTTGCCTCGTTGTCCTTGTCGTCGGGGATGCCAAAAAGAATCACCGATGGAATGCCCAGATCGTAGACTTCCTTGGCTTCTTCGACAATCTTGTCGATGGAGAGCTGGAATACCCCCGGCATGGATTTGACTTCGTTGCGGACGCCGGACCCAGGTACCGCGAAGAGCGGATAGATGAAGTCGTTGGGGGTAAGGGTTATTTCCCGCACCATGCGACGAAGACCGTCAGTTTGGCGCAGGCGGCGGGGCCGGTGGGATGGAAACATAGCGAGCTTAAAGAAATTATGTAAAGCGATCCGAGTCTCCCAGTTTAAAAGTCCAAGGTATCCATTCCTAGAGCTTCAGGTAACGTTCTGTGACGCTGATCGGGTGAGCAGTGTGATTGTTGCAAGAATTTGTTTGCTGCTGGCTGCAAGCTATTGGGTTGGACTGTCGTCTGGCCTGGAGAATTGCAGTCGATAGTGGTCATCCGGATAGAGCCTAAAGAAGTTGGAACATAGAATCGTAGACCATTCTGAATGGTCAAATACCAGCGCTGTGCATTGACCTAGCGCTTGGTCATTACCTTTTTGGCTCTGTTGAGCCCAGCAAGGCAATTTATTGATGTAATCGAGTCTTTGATGACTCTCAGGGGCATTCATGGTGGATCGGATTCAGCCAGCTCCCGGACAGGAGTCGGTTTGGGATTATCCAAGACCGCCTCGTCTGGAAGACTGTACACGCTCTATTGAGGTCGTGTTCAACGGCGTTCAAATTGTGAATAGCCAGCGAGCCAAGCGGGTTTTAGAAACTAGCCATCCGCCGGTTTACTACATCCCGCCAGAAGATATTCAGATGCGCTACTTCACCCAGACGACGCGTAGTTCTTTTTGTGAATGGAAGGGGTTAGCTGGTTATTACAGCTTGAAGGTTGGCGATCGCGCAGTGGAGCATGTGGCTTGGTTTTATCCCAATCCCACGCCGGCTTTTGCTTCAATTCAGAACTATCTGGCTTTATACGCATCTCCTATGGATAGCTGTAGCGTCGGTGGAGAATTGGCCATTTCCCAACCTGGTAATTTTTATGGTGGTTGGATCAATTCCTGGGTTGTGGGGCCATTCAAGGCTGGACCCGGTATCTATCGCTAAGTGTCACGTCACAAGAAGTGGCAGTGATTTCGTGAAGACCAGTTGAATAATCCTTACCCAGCCGCCTCATTTCAGCTGCATTTTGCAGGCTTTCTTTCAGATTATGGCTTGGAGTGATGTGGACAACATTCATTTCCAGGAGCGCTTTGCTAGTGTGAAATCCTGGGCAATGCAGTTTGGAAGTTGCTTACTTGTGAAGCACTTGTCTGAGCATTACTCCTGGGCGGCTGATTGATTTCTCTAAAGCACGACCAGGTAATCTCTATCCTTGGAGCTTTAAGCCTCTTGCAAGCTTTAAGCTTAATTTGCAAGACAGATCTGGATTGAACTTTGTCGAGATTAGAGGGAAAGCTTATCTCAAGCTTAAACTTCTCACAATCCATTAATTACTTTCCCTTTAAAAGCGCTCCGTACACTAATTGCAGAAAACGAATCGCAGTTAGGTACAAGCTATGGTGCTAATGAAGCCCCAGCAGGCTGGTTTGTCTCTTCAAACTAGTGTTGTTGAGAAGAGTCGGAATTCATCAGCGGCTGTCCGGGAGCATCTTAATCACCTGTATCAGAATTTTCCTGTCCATTCCTTTTGTCGAGGTCAAGAGATTCCTCTGGGAGAGCATAAAATCTGGATCGTCCTGCGAGGGGTCGTTCTACTCAATACACTTCATCCCAGCGGTGATGAAGCGCTTCTCGGGTTTGCTGTGCCCTCCATGCCGATTGGCCAGTCCCTTACCCAGGTTTCGCCTTATAACGCCGTCGCCCTTTCCGATGCTGAATTACTGCTGTTGACCCTGGAGGAAGTGCGCCTCTCTCCCACGATTCAACAGGCGCTCAATCAGCAGCTTATCCGGCGTTTGCAACAGTCGGAGTGCATGACTGCTTTGCTGGGGTTACGACGTGTGGAAGATCGCCTGAAGCAGTTTTTGTTGCTCCTCGCACAATCCCTAGGTGAGCCCTGTGAGCAAGGCCGTCTATTGTCGGTTCGCTTGACCCATCAGCATTTGGCCAATGCTTTGGGGACGACACGGGTTACCGTTACTCGCATCCTCAATCAGTTGCGTGGTGAAGGTTGGTTGTCCATTACCCAGGGACGGCACATCATTCTTTGTGAAGAAGCATAGTCTCCGGTTGAATTCCACTCATTTAGGACAAAAAGAGCACCTAGAACTTAATGTCTGGGTGCTCTTTTTGGGGAAAGCGATAACTTGCTGCCTTAGGGACGCCACATCGTGATGAGTGGGCTTTGGAAAGGTTTGACTGAGCGATAGGACGGTAGCTGGGCCTGCAATGGCGCGTCTCTCTCCAAGAGCTCCGCACGAATGGGAACCACACCCGTATCCTTCGTTCCTAGATAGTTGGCAGCGCCAAAAGACAGGTCGAGGATGCGATCGCCCACGTAGGGACCTCGATCATTGATACGCACAACCAGCTGCTCACCGCTATTGAGATTCGTAATTCTCAAATAGGTATCGAAGGGTAGCTCTTTGTGGGCTGCCGTAAACATGTCTTGGTCATAGATCTCACCGGTTGCAGTCAAACGACCGTGGAAATAGGGACCGTACCAGGATGCATCGCCCTTGAGATAATCCCCTGTAGACTTGAGGCCATGCATCATGAACTGAGCATTGACTAAGGTGAGAGGCTGGGCTCCCATCACCATGCGGAGCTGATTCACCCAACGAGTAGCAAGAATCTCGCCATTGACGCCAGATGACTCGGTGACTTCCTCATTAACAATGAAAAGCAAGCGATCGCCCAAGCGACCAGCTGGGAAATTTTCAGCGAGGGTTGGTTCGACAACTTCTGTCCCCCAGTCTGCAGTCCGAAAACTATTCTCAATACGCTCGGTCATGGACTGCCGCAGGGCAGGGTTATCTACTTCATTGAGTAAACAGTCATAGACCCATTCCGAAAAGCTCTCGTAGCGCTGAGCCGGATCTTGAGCACAAACAAATTCGTTTGGCAGCACTTGATTGGACTGACTCGGTACATCATCGTTGAAACGAGATGAGCGAGCTAAGGGATTGAGGGCAGAAAGCCAACGACCTACGGGCTGAGCAAACTCTAGGGTATTTCCCTGGGAATTGAGCCAGTTGGGCAACAAGGTGATGGAGCCCAGCGCAGGAACAGCACTGCTGGAAGCTCCAAGACCCTTAGAAGGGGAAGCTTGAAGAATGGACGACGCTGAACTTGAAGATGACTCGGTAACGGGGGAGGCGGGCTGAGTCGGCCTAGCCGTGGTTGAGAGTAGAGAGGAGCTTAGGCCCAAACCTACTGCAACCATTGCCTTCGAAAGACCGGTCAATGCCATTGAACTTCGAATCATTTTGAGGGGGGAGAACAGTAACGTATCATTCCGCTAGTTTCGAAACATAAGTATATCGTTTTAGTTGCTGAATGCAATCTCTTGCCTGTCTTCGATGATATTAGGAGGCTATAAAGTCGGGAATTCGAATTGAATTGTCTCTTTTTATACTATCTTGAGCGTGGCTCGACAAAAACAGCAATTCCCACTACGCAAAAAGGCTGGAAGCCGCTCTCTCCGAACGATTCCAGATTCAGCCACCATCTTGTTTGGGCTGACTTGAAAGCTCCTGATTGTCTCCTTCTTAAGGATTCCCGTAGGCCTAAAATCACATCGAGCTTATAGCTAGAGGAGTTGGATAACAAAGACTGGGGATGACTCCTCTCTCATGAGGTAAAAGTGATGATTTTCCGCTAAATGGCTTAGGAAATCATCACTCTCGATTGAGACTATTCGTCGGAACCTGCTTTCTCCTGTACGCCTCGCATGATGCGGGATAGTTCATTGCTTTCATTTATGCTGATTCGGTTCGGAGCACCGCTAATGATGCGCTCCAAGTTGCGGAAGTTATCTTTGATCTCTGGGCCGTTACTGCTGATGCTGAATTCGCGAATGCCTTTGTCATGCATGGACCCCCGCATTTTGAAGACATTCAGGGCTCGAGACATCTCGCCGCCAATCTCCACGTATTGCAAGAGCAAGATCGTATCCGTAATCGTCGAAATCTGTGAATCCGTGATCGAATGGGACCCCATAAATTGGTCGGTCGTGTTGGTGAAGAAGCCCGTGATTTCTTCTTGCTTGGCATAGCCCGTGACGCCAATGACAAATTGACGAAAGGAGTTGCTGCTTACCCCTCGGTCTAGGGCTGATAAGGAGTCAATGGCAATGCGGGCTGGCTTAAATTCGCTGATTTCCGATTTGATAATCTGAAGATGATCCTCTAATCCAGCAGATTCGGGATAGGCACAGATGATTTTCAAGAGTCCCTGGCGCTCAAATTCCTCACAGTCAATGCCCCAGGAGTAGGCATTGCGTAGCAGCTGAGCTCGAGATTCCTCATAGGCAAAGAGGATGGCGCGATCGCCATTCTTACAGGCATTCTCGATGAACTTGCTGACCAACAGGGTTTTGCCTGTACCAGTTGCACCGGTCGCCAGAATGATGGAATCCTTGAAGAAACCACCACCACACATTTCGTCCAGTTTTGCGACGCCAGAAGACACGCGGACATTGGAAGAACGTTGGGTCAGGCGCATGGCTCCCAACGGGAAAATGCTAATACCGTCATGGTTCATGGTGAAGGGATATTCTCCCTTCATGTGAGTCGTGCCGCGCAGCTTCAGAATTTCGATGGTTCTGCGGCGGCGCTCACCTTCAAGTACGTTGCGAACGATGACGACATTGTCAGAGACAAATTCTTCGACGCCAAAACGGGCAACCTTGCCATATTCTTCTTCTCGCTCCGTCGTCATGACGGTTGTGACCCCTACCTGCTTGAGGCGAGCCACTAGGCGGTAAATCTCTCGTCGGACCACTGAAGCAGCATCGTACTGCTGGAACACCGCAGTAATAGAGTCGATGACAACACGCTTCGCCTGATATTTTTTAATTGCGTACTGAATACGCTCGATCAGAGCAGAGAGATCGAAATTACCTACAATTTCCTGGCCATCTGGATCGGGAGAGGCATCTAGGATGAATAGCTTGCCCTCCTCCACCATCGTTTTGAGGTCCCAGCCAATGCTTTCAGCATTCTGAATGATGTCTGATGGGGACTCCTCAAACGTGACGAAAATCCCCGCCTCGTCAAAGTGCCGGATGCCGTTAAATAGAAATTGTCCCGAAAACATCGTTTTGCCAGTACCAGAGGTACCACTCACCAAGGTAGTTCTCCCTTTTGGCAAACCACCATGACTGATGTCGTCGAACCCCTCAATCATGGTTCGAATTTTTTGGATGCTGCGACGGTTAGGGGTTGCCGAAGGACCAGAGGGTACTGAGAGGGGCATAGGGTTAAGTAGCAAGAACCATGGCAGAGCCCATTATAGGCTGCTGCGGCATTCGCACTCCTGACAACAATTAGGTCGGGCTAGAACAGACTATCTTTGCCCTGTGATAATTGGATAATGGGGACTGTGCTAGCAAAAAGGCCCGTTACCTGACCTGTCCTTTTCGGATAGCAGCGGTTCGCCGCCTTCTGGGGAGAGGCAACGATATAAGCCTGGAGATAGCAAGCCTATTGCAGGGGGATGTCGTTGTGCAGGAGGATGTCGTTGCTATTCCAGAACATTCCCATCAAAACCTGGAGCGATATCCACTCGCGATGGATCTATGGCTCTATAGGGGCGCTAGAGCTATCGCATGTAGCCAAGTTGGCTGGTTCGGGATTCGGGACGACGACTAAATTGTTGAATTCTGCTGTAAGTCTTCATACAGCAGATCTAAGCCGACTAGGACGCGCTGGCGATCTGATAAATCACCAATGATTCTACGCACGGGGGGAGGCAGGATCTTCGCTAACGTTGGAGTCGCAAGGATTTTATCTTCTTCCGCAAGTTGAGGGTTTTTAAGGACGTCAATGACTTTCAGAGCATAAACACCCTGAAATTCGTGGTCCAAAATATTTTGCAAGGTGCGTAAGGCCCGGGTTGAAGCGGCTGCATTACCTGCAACGTAGAGCTTGAGGATATATGTCGTTTTTAGATAGGCCATGTTTGTAAGGTTGGAGAGGTTGCATTGAACATGGCGCGAAAAGCATTTGGCCTAACCAGCGCTCAGCTAACAGAGCATTGACTCGCTAGTGCCCGAGGCTACTATTCAATAGGTCTAACCCCACCAATACCCGGTCTCGGTCTGAAAGGTCTCCGATGATGCGGCGTACCGGAGGAGGCAGAATTTTCGAGAGCGTTGGCGTTGCTAAAATCTTGTCTTCTTCAGCCAACTGAGGATTTTTGAGGACGTCAATAACTTTGAGCGTATAGACCCCCTGATACTCATTCTCGAGAATGTTCTTTAATGTATACAACGCACGAGAAGAATTGGGAGTCTTCCCAGCTACATAGAGCTTGAGGACGTAAGTTTTCTTGAGGGATGCCATGCTCATGACAAAGGCTCCAGAGTAGGGCTAGGGCATTGAGCAAAATCACAATGCGTTCACGCTAAGGGCTAAGGGAGATAACGGGTTTTGGATTGGAGTAGCCTTTGAAAATTACATGGTGTGAGAGCTACTCAGTCAGTTGCGAAAGCCATAGTAGTGCTTCCCTTCCAAAAAATATAAGGCCCGACAAAATGATTCAAAAGCGTGAGCTTCACTCTAATGCAAAGCGCCAGCTCAATCTTGGTCTATAAGGTTTGATTGACTAGCTTCTAGGCTCATATACTGAGCACATTGTGCTAGTACCGCATCAATGCGTGAAGCTAAGCATCCAAAATGAACGACATTCCTAACGCCGTTATATTCAGTACGGATTTATGACTCCCGAGGGATAGACCGACGGTACATCTCACAAAGGTGAGAAATGATGTCGAGTAGGGTGAGGCGATAATTGATTAGGACTGCCTCATTCCTACCCTCTAACTTTAACTGCTTCGAATAGTCGTCGATGAGTTTCATATGAATCTCAACAATCTGGGTCACAGAAATATCTGTAAAGAAGGATAAATTTACAAATTCATCTATGAGGATGTTGAGCTCAGTCGTATCCCCGAAGTAGGCCAGCAGAATAGCCTGATATTTCGACGTTAATTCCTCTAACAACTGCCGCTGGTCTTGATCGCTGAGGTTGCGATAAAAATTGCTGGCATTACGTTTGTAGTACACCCCCAGATATCCCAGGCGTTCTTTGAGTTTGCTGGCTAGTCGTTGTTGTTGTTCCAGTAAGACTGCGGGTGAGGGGGGAGCGTTGGTTATTGATGCGTTGCTCTGGAGAGAGAAGCTCGTTTCTTTCGGGGAGAGCTGGAGGAATTGTTTGATCGCTGAATTGATATGCTCCCCTGCTGCTGAGAGAGCTGTGGGTGCGAGGCTTACCTCCGCACGATGATAAAGCTCTGCAGGCTTTTCTGGCTGCACCGATTGGTCAGAGGAGAGAATGACAGCTGGTAGCAAGACATTCTCCTGACGTAGGGCAGAAAATAGCTGGGGTAAGACTGCTTCTGCATCAATGAGCAAACAATCCACTGACTGGCGATCACCCAGGATCTGGATAAACTCGTCAGCATCTTTGGAGTGATGAAGCGTGTATTGCTGTGAATCTAGAGCTTCCTGCAGCTGTGACAGGAGTTGTGTAGAACTTAGCAGTGCCAAAATGGAGACGTTAGGTTGCACAGCAGCAGAGGCACTTGAGGATGAAAGACTAGCTTCACTACTATAGCTGCGCTGCCAGCGCTTGGGATATGACCACTGTTGGAGATTGATTGCCCAGCGTATGCTCCTGTCGAGAGTGAGTTGATGGATGAGCTAGAAAACCGGCGCATGAGCAGGGTGAATTTCTTCGTTTGTTGAGGCTTCCCTGGGCCGGGGCTGGGAGGGCGTTAATCCTGATGATGCGAGCGTCTTGGCTCCTGTAGGATAGTTCCGTTGTGTGTACGAGTTGGGGTCAATGGAAACGGCGTATGTGGTGGGCTTAGGCAAGTCTGGGTTAGCAGCAGCGACACTGCTGCAGGGCCAGGGCTATCGGGTGGTTCTTAGTGATAGTGGTGATTCCGAAGCCTTGCGTCAGCAAAAGACTGAGTTGGCCACTGCAGGTATCACGGTGCGCCTCGCAGATCGCTTTGACCCTGAAGTCTTGCGAGCTGAATATGCTGATTCAGCAGGTGCTACTGCGCCCCTCGTTGTGGTTAGCCCTGGTGTTCCTTGGGATATTCCTGGCTTAGTCAAGGCGCGTGAACTGGGGTGGCAGGTAACTGGCGAGCTTGCCTATGCGTGGCAGCAACTTCAGGGGCGACCTTGGCTTTGTGTGACAGGCACTAACGGTAAGACGACCACCACGGCCTTGCTAGATGCGATCTTTAAGGCGGCAGGCTATCCCATTCAGGCCTGCGGCAATATTGGTTATGCCGCTTGTGAGTTGGCCTATCAAGCTTGCTATGGCTCTGGGGCTGATGAGTCTGAGCCAGCTGGAGTGGAAGATGATGCTTTGCCTTGGGTGTTGGCTGAACTAAGTAGCTATCAAATTGAAGCGGGGCCGGGGATTGTGCCGCGTATTGGCATTTGGACGACGCTAACGCCGGACCACCTTAGCCGTCACAAAACCCTCGAAAACTATGCTGCGATTAAGGCACAACTGTTGCTGCAATCCGAGACCCAGATTCTCAATGGTGACGATCCCTATTTACGAAATCAGGCCAGGGCAAAGTTTCCAGACGCCTATTGGACGAGTACTCAAGGGCCTGTGGCTGAGCTTGCTCCTTTAGAGCGGAGCATTTATCTCGAGGATGGCTGGGTTAAGGTTGCCGGAGAGGCTTTACTGGAGGCTTCGAGTCTGCGAATGCATGGCTTGCACAACCAGCAGAACTTGTTGTTGGCAGTGGGAGCAGCGCATTTGGCTGGTGTTCCTAAGGCTGCGATCGCCCAAGCCATTCGTGAGTTCCCGGGGGTTCCCCATCGGCTGGAGCAAGTTGCCCAGTGGCAAGATATTACTTTCATCAACGACAGCAAGGCCACGAATTACGATGCTGCTGAGGTTGGGCTTGCGGCCATGACTGAGCCAACCGTTCTGATTGCTGGTGGTGCACCTAAGGAAGGGGATGACAGTGCTTGGATTGAACGGATCAAAGCCCAGGCTGTGGCTGTGGTGCTGGTGGGTGATGCTGGACCTCAGTTTGGCGAGCGCATGATTGAGGCTGGTGTGGAGTCGGTGGAAGTGCTGCCTAGCCTTGTTGAAGGGCTTCCCCGAGCGGCGGAGTGGGCTCGAGAATTAGGGGCCGGTGCCGTTTTGTTGTCCCCGGCCTGTGCCAGCTTCGATCAATATGGCAACTTCGAACTGCGAGGAGAACATTTTCGCGAGCTGACCCAATCTTTTTGTGATGCCCATGGCGGTGCTTAAGATGCGGAGTTCTTTGGGCTTGATTGGGCACTTTGAGAAGATTTTCGAGTGGTTTTACCATCGATATCCCAATTGAATCCATAGACTTTACCCCTCTAAGCAAGGCCTTGTTTCATTCTTTCAGGTGATTTAACGGCTGATCCCCTTGCCAAGGGGTCAGCACAATCGCACACTTATGGGGGATTGCGGCACAGGTAATTTATAAAACTTGTGATTGCGTCATCTGGATTACGGTTTGTTGATCCGGAATGAACCATGCTATGGGTGGTTATCTCTTGACAGGTAATAGTTGAGGGATCGTCTAACCGTTGGAGCGCAAGAGCGAGATGTAGGCTCTTTGCGTTTTCATTAGGGCTCGTTGGACCGTGACTAAGTGATCGTTGTGAACTGCGTTGGTCTGAAGAGGAGTCTAAATAGTGCAGAAGGTTTTAGGAATCATTTTGGGTGGTGGTGCGGGGACGCGTCTGTACCCGTTGACGAAGGTGAGGGCGAAGCCTGCGGTGTCGCTGGCTGGGAAGTATCGCCTGATTGATATCCCTGTGAGTAACTGCATCAACTCGGATATCTTCAAGATTTATGTGTTGACGCAGTTCAACTCTGCCTCCCTCAACCGGCATGTTTCTCGTACCTACAACAATGTCGGTGGTTTCCAAGATGGTTTCGTTGAGGTCCTAGCGGCTCAACAAACCCCCAACAACAGTGGTTGGTTCCAGGGCACGGCTGATGCTGTTCGTCAGTACGTTGATTTGTTGAAGGACTGGGATGTTGATGAGTTCATCATCCTGTCAGGTGACCATCTGTATCGCATGGACTATGGCGACTTCATTCGCCACCATCGTGAGACTGGTGCGGATGTCACTCTCTCCGTTGTGCCTATTGATGAGCAACGTGCCTCTGATTTTGGCCTGATGAAGGTCGATGATAGCGGCCGTATTGTTGAATTCAGTGAGAAGCCTAAGGGGGATGCCCTTAAAGCCATGGCTGTGGATACTGCTTCCATGGGTCTCGATCCTGAGTCAGCGAAGAAGAAGCCTTACATCGCGTCCATGGGGATTTACGTCTTTAAACGCCAGGTCTTGATTGATCTGTTGGAGAACTACCCTGATCAGACGGACTTCGGTAAGGAAATCATTCCTTCCGCATCAGATAAGTACAATCTCCAGGCTTACCTGTTTGATGGGTATTGGGAAGATATCGGGACTATCCAGGCTTTCTACGAAGCAAACTTGGCACTGACTCAACAGCCCACGCCTCCCTTTAGCTTTTACGACGAGAAAGCGCCCATCTACACCCGTAGTCGTTTCCTGCCGGCCACGAAGATGTGGGACTGCAATGTGACTGAGTCGATGGTGAGTGAGGGCTGCATCCTGAAGGAATGCCGCATTCACCACTCTGTTCTTGGTGTGCGTTCTCGGGTTGGCTCTGGCAGTGTGATTCAGGATGCAATGCTGATGGGGGCTGACTATTATCAGTCTCCCCAGAGCCGTCGTCAGGGCCGGACTGAGGGCCAGGTTCCCGTCGGGATTGGTTCAAATACAACGATTCGCGGCGCGATTGTTGATAAGAATGCCTGCATTGGCGATAACGTGCAGATCATCAACAAGGACCGTGTCCAAGAAGCTCAGCGTGAAGACGAAGGCTTTTATATCCGTAGCGGGATTGTTGTCGTTCAGAAAAATGGCGTTATTCCGAATGGCACCATCATCTAGGCATTTTTTGATGCTTAGGGTTTAGCGCATGGCGATCGCCATTTTGCTGATAGGACTGCCGGGCTGTGGAAAATCTTTCCTTGCCCGGCAGTTTTGTGTTCAGAGCCAGATCGTTGACGGGCCAATCAGCGTGATTAATGTGCAAAACCGAATCTGTGGCCATACGGTTAAACGCACCTGATTAGCCGGTTGTGAGTGCCACAATGGGTGGGCAGACTTAGGTTGGCACTTGCCTGGAGCAAGTTTCCTTCGAAATCGCAGTGGATGAGGGGCGGTGAATGGCTTCGACTGATTTCAAAGATTACTACGCAGTGTTGGGCGTGAATCGTTCTGCCGATGCTGATGAGATCAAGCGGTCATTTCGCAAGTTGGCTCGTAAGTACCATCCTGATCTCAACCCCAACGATGCGGTGGCTGAGACGCGCTTCAAGGAAATCAACGAAGCCTACGAAGTTCTTTCTGATAGCGATAAGCGCAAGAAATACGATCAGTTTGGCCAATATTGGAAGCAGGCTGGCCAAGGTGGCTTCGGGGGTGGCTATGGCGGCGGTGGCGGTGGCTTTGATGACGCTGACTTTGGCCGCTTCAACAATTTTGATGAATTTATTAACGAGTTACTCGGTCGCTTTAACCAACCCGGTGGCGGCGGTGGCTATGGTGGTGGCGCGAGGGGGCCTGCAGGAGCAGGCTTTGGCGGTGGTTTTGGGCCAGGACAAACAGCGACCAATCTAGATCAGGAGGCTAAGCTGACCCTGAGTTTGGGGGATGCTTTTAAGGGTACTCGCAAGTCTATTCGGGCGAACGGTCGTTCGATTGAGGTCAATATTCCTGCAGGCGTGAAGGACGGCAGTAAGGTTCGCCTGCGGGGAAAGGGCATGGCCAGTTCCTATGGCCAGCAGGGAGATTTGTATTTGATCATTTCTCTGCAATCCCATCCTTTCTTTCAGTTGGATGGAGAGAACTTAGTCTGTGAGGTACCTATTGCTCCTGATGAGGCGGCTCTGGGGACTCAGGTTGAAGTGCCCACCCCCGAGGGTCGGGTGACGGTTAATGTTCCTGCGGGGATTCGTTCTGGTCAGTCTCTACGTTTGCGAGGCAAGGGCTGGCCCAAGCGCGACAAACGCGGCGATCAGCTGGTGAAGATTGTGATTGCAACGCCGAAGAACCTCAGTGATGAGGAGAAGGAGCTCTATGAAAAGCTGCAGGCTGTGCGCAGCTCGGATCCGCGTAGTAGTTTGCAGGATGTGACGCTTTAGGGATGACTGTTGAGCACTTCTGAGGTGAGGGATGTGGCAATAGCTTCATCTCAGTTTTCTTGATGGAATCGGAGAATTGGTTTATCGCCATGAATAACGCTTCGTCATTAAGCGCGATGTTATCTAAAGCTTTGCGATCGCCTTTTACGATTCTTTCGCACCACCACCGGGCCTAATTTGCAGCGTCTAAGGTGAAACCGTGTCCGGTGATAACTGGCGCTTGGTTTTGCATGGGCCCTGCTTGATATGGAAATCGAATATGTCCACTTTTACGTGGATGATGCCCTAGCTTGGCGGCGGTGGT
>CALLPZ010000345.1 GCA_938015405.1 uncultured Pseudanabaenaceae cyanobacterium | reverse complement strand
CTCCGCCGCAACGCCGCCTTAGATGGGCTGGGCTGGGACAAGCTCGTCAAAGAGGAAGTCAACGCCTAAGTAGTAAAGCCCCCTAGGCTAGCTCAATTCCGAATAAACTGACCAGCCGCTCGGCCCCCTCAGGGGTCGGGCGGCTTTGACATGGAAATCAGTACTTAAGCCAAGCAGCCAAAACGCTCAAAGGCCCAGTACAGGGTAAATAAAGCGACTTCATCCCTGACCTCTGCCAAGTGATATAAACACGTATTCCTTCTTGGCAATAAAAGATACTTTTATTCCGGACACCACCTAGCACCTATGTAGATAGAAACAGTTGAGTATAATTTTTGGCGCAGTATTTCATGTCTTTACGCCACCTCAAGAGCACCGTTACCGCCTCCTGCCTCGTAGCTGCAGCAGCACTTTCCGCAGCTTCTGCCTCGACGCTTGAATCTGGCTTAGCATTGCCAGAAATAACACAGACCAAGACCCAAGCAACCGAACTAGCTTTCCGTGCCAGTGGTCGTATTAATGACGATGATCACGTTGCATACCGTGCCAGTGGCCGCTTCAACAGCGGCGTCTTTGGACACACCCTGTTGTCCTACCGTGCTAGCGAGCGCGGTCTAGACACCCTGGCCTATCGCGCCAGTGGACGATTCGATGGTGGCTTCTGGGGCCCCACTGTACTGTCCGAGACTCTTGGCCAGGATCAGCAAACTGTTGCCTATCGCGCCAGTGGTCGCTTCTACGGTGGGTTTGAGCGCCAAATGATTTCCTATCGCGGCAGCGAGCGCGGTCTAGAGAGCTTTGCTTAAGAACTGAGTCGCCTGCGCTCCCAGGCCCATAGGCTTCAGATTCTCGTCACGAAGGCTCATTGAATGCGGCCCTGAGAAGGGATCTCAGAGACATCCTCCTTGAGCATCTCCTGGATAAATTCCGGCGGACCACTATTGACTCAACGGTAGTTGGTCGGAGGTCTTCAGCATCCATGGAACTGCGTTTATAGCTAGAACTTTTATTTCTCCTTTTTGAGGACCTTAGGCCAATGGCTTGAGGTCCTTTTCTATGTCAGGTCAGCCATCATCCCTAAAAGACCAGGAACAGATAAGCCGTAAAAATCTTAAAGAGAGCCCAATAGCCTATAAATACGACCTTAGAATGAGAAGGAATAGAGTTGTGTTTCCCCTTGCTTTTCTCTCACCGGAGTCACCAGCATTGAGCCTGTAGAGAAAAAGGTCAGCTATCCTGCTCCCACCCAGGAGCTATCCCAGGAACACTCATGTTTCTCTCCCGCTATACCGCGATCGCCTTTGGCATCTTCACCTTCCTTTTCCCCGTCCGAGTCCCCTGCGGAACCACCCAAAGCACCTGCCGCATCACCAAAGACTATCGGGGCCGCGTCCTCAAGGCAGACGAGCTCAAACCCCTGAGCATCATGATGCTCCAGAAAGCCACAGACCGTCCGCTACCGATCAAGTATCGCTAGAGACGATCAAGAGGCACTAGCCTCAACTGGCTCTAAGCGCACCCAATCTCCCTCAACCCGGGCGATCGCCCCGCCAGGAAAGGGATCACTCTGGCTCCCCTGGGGGGCTTGCAACAACCCCACAAATTTTTCAATCTGCCCACCATTGGGCTGTTGGGGCAACCGCTGCTGCAAAAACTGCCGCACTGCCCGCCGCTGCAAGGCCAGCGGCGCATCTTTCAACATCCGACGGTTCAAGCCCGTACTGGTCTCCGCCCGCTGCCGCAAGGTTTGGGCCTGGCGCTCCAGATACTGCACATCCGCCTCAAGCAATTCTGCGGTCTGGGCCAAATGCTCCACTGCCCGGGGATTAATCTGCTCTACGAGCTGGGGCAGTACTTTATGCCGCATTCGATTGCGGGCATAGCCCAAATCCTGATTAACCGGGTCTTCCCACACAGGCAAGGCCAAAGCCTGACAAATTTCTGCCGTTTCCATCCGCGTGAAGTCCAGCAAAGGTCTGACCAATTGCGGTTCCAATGAGGCAGGGGTAGATCTCGAAGCTCCTCCAGGTGAAACAATCCCCCGCAAAGGACGCTGCCACCCCAGAGACGTCAATCCATCTAAACCACTACCTCGAGCGAGGTTATGGAGCAAGGTTTCTGCGCGATCGCTGGCCGTATGTCCCGTCACCACTGCCGCAAACCCCTCAGTCTGGGCAATCTCAGCCAACATGGCATAGCGCCAATGGCGCGCCCCCGCTTCCCCCCGAGGCGGCTCCTCGGCCACTCGCAAAAAGAAGGGTAGACCTAGAGAGTGAGCCAGTCGCTCCGCCTGGATCGCGGCATCATCCTCTCCAGGATTCCAACGATGGTTGCAATGGGCGATCGCTAATTCCCAACCCCACTTAGACCTCAACGCCGCCAACAGTCCCGCCATGGCAACAGAATCCTGCCCCCCGGACAGGGCCAGCAAAACAGACTGGCCCTGGGGCAAGAGATAGACGGGACGAGCATTCGGCCTAGCTCCCGACAGCGGAGTCTTCAAGCGCTGATGGAGGCGAGCATGGAACGCAGTCCAATCCAACGCTGCCATGAATCTAAATCCCTATGCAATAACCAAACGATTCACTCGAAGAATCCAGCCCCTCACTACACCTCACCGTACAGAAGCGGCTGATGCGTCCCCACGAGTACGCCATCGGGGTCATAGAGTTCCAAGGGAATCTGGGCCGCATTACTCGAAGTCTCCAGGGCAGCCTCTAGCTCCTGCACATGCCTCAGGGCGCCCGTGCGACTGTCCTCATCCCCCAAGGAACCTGCGGTCAAAACAGCACGCTCATAGTCAAGCGTGAGCTGCACTGAAATCTTATCGGGCGTCACCTCATAGGTACAGACCTTGGGAGAGCCTGCACAGAGCACATCCAGCTCTGCCTCAACCTGATAGAGCGCCACCTGCTGGGCGGCTTGGAGCTCCGCAGCACTGAAGGCATAGGTGTACTCCAACACCAAGGACTGGGCCTTATTGAAATAGGGCGACTGGGGCGGAATCTGATCAATCCGATTCAGAGCAGTCTGCCAGTGGTCCTGGGCATCACGCCAGCGGTTTTCCTGCTCAGCTCGCTTGGCATCTTCTGCATAGAGCAGTGCCTCCCGATAACTATCAACGATGAAGGCTTCCTTGCTCTGTTGGCCCTGATTAATGGCCAACTCCGCCTGATAGCTGGACAGCAAGCGCAAGGCATCGCGATAGGCCGTCGTCCCCTTGGGCACCTTCTTCAAGGTATAGATGGCATCCTCCAATCGAGCTTCAGTTTGCTGCAAAAAGAGCAGCGGATCGTCACTCTCATCGCCAGTCTTACCAGCCAGCCCCGTGACATAACCTCGGGCCTCCTCCAGCAAACCGATGCCCCTCTGCTCCCGCTCCAGGTTCACCTGGGCCTGGGAGCGAAACTCTTCAAACTGTTTGAGCTTGTCTTGGGCCAATGCATAGAGAGGGCTCTGGGGAGAGACCGTCCGCAACTGAGCGATCGCAGCTTCCCAATGAACCTGAATTTCCTGCCATCGCTCTGGCGACGCCATCCCCAACTGAGTCTTGCCTTCCGCCAGATCTGCCTGTTCAAAAGCATCCTGGACCGGGGCAAGAGAAGACAACAGCTTGCGATAGCCACCACGTAAGCC
Source organism: uncultured Pseudanabaenaceae cyanobacterium (assembly GCA_938015405.1). Lineage (GTDB taxonomy): Bacteria > Cyanobacteriota > Cyanobacteriia > PCC-9006 > JAAUQQ01 > JAAUQQ01. The sequence goes on along the minus strand of CALLPZ010000345.1, from coordinate 297 downwards.
CCTCGCCTCAGCGCCATAGGAAGACCAACCAGGCACCCGGTTCAAGCTTTTCAGAGCAACCTGAAACTGCTGGCGCGATTGCTCAATATCATCTCCATTGTTAGCGACCTGGAGTAGGTCGGTGGCGTCCTGCCCCTGTTGAGCCGCCAAGGCCAAGGCAGGGCAACTATTCACGAAACAGGGACGGGAAACAACGTAAAAACTCCCCACAAAGGTCGCCAAACAGAGTCCCAGTCCAGCCATCCAAATCCCTTTGGGAATGTGGAGGGGTTCTTTGGCGAGGGGCGCTTCACGACC
>CALLPZ010000344.1 GCA_938015405.1 uncultured Pseudanabaenaceae cyanobacterium | reverse complement strand
CTCCCTGCTGGAGTTTCGGCGCCTCTATCCCTTACTCGCTAACCCAGACAACGCTGGTAGCTCAGAGCAGGCAGCCCCTCAGCGAGAGGTTTGGGTTGTGGACCTGTTGGGCTTTGGCTTTAGCGATCGCTCCCCCGATCTTCCCTTCAGCCCTGAGGCAATCAAAGCCCACCTCCTCGCTTTCTGTCAGACGGTCATCCAGCGCCCCGTCGTCCTAGTCGGGGCCTCCATGGGCGGCGCAGCAGCCATCGACTTTGCTACCAGCCACCCAGAAGCCGTCACTCAGCTCGTGCTGCTCGATAGCGCTGGCTACCAAAATGGCCCCATCATCGGGAAATACCTTTTCCCCCCCTTAGATCAATGGGCCGTGGAGATTCTGTGCAAACCCGGCGTGCGTCGCCGTATCAGCTGCAATGCCTATGCAGACCCAGACCGCCTCGTCACTTCAGATGCTGAATGCTGTGCAGCGCTGCACCTACTTATGCCCCATTGGGATGATGCGCTCAAGGCCTTTACCAAGAGTGGTGGCTATCCAAAGCTCCGCGATCGCCTCTCCCAAGTAGCAATCCCTACCTTAGTCCTCTGGGGCCGACAAGATCGCATCCTCGGCACCAAGGATGCCTCGCGCCTCACAGCGGCCATCCCCCAAGCAACTCTGCAATGGATCGACCAGAGCGGCCATGTCCCCCATTTAGAACAGCCCCAGGCAGTGGCCGAAGCGATCTTGAACTTTACAGCCTCCTAACAACAGACATACTCGCTCCCCAAAATATTGCGATTCCTCCTACGAGCAAATCGTGACAAATCACTCGCTGCTCACTTGAAGCACACGTAGCCCGTAGCCTTAGAGGCCCATCAACGAGCTTGAAAAGAATCACAGTTACCCATTGACACCCAGATTTACAAAGGGGTCTTGGGCACTCTGTAGGAGAGTCACGCGATTATCTTCTACCTACAGCAGTAATGAATTGGATTCGCTCCGGTCGCCATCACCTTGCTGGGGCGATCTTGGGAACATGTATACCTCTCTTAGCCTGGGCCAATGGAGCCGAGGCCAAGCAGAATGTGCTGATCATCCATTCTTATCACCCTGAACTCTCCTGGACGGCATCGCTCAAGCGAGGCATTGAACAAAGCTTTGCCGCCACCAATCCTGACTCCCTAACTGACCAGGCCAGCATTCTCGGCCTCCGGGATGACGATCCTGCCATTAACAGCCCTCTCACCACCGGCCCTTCAAACACCGGGGCGACCCCTGAGCAAGAGATTCAGCTTTTCCACGAGTTCCTCGATGCCAAGCGCTATCCCGAACTTCAGCACCAGCAAGCCTTCCTAGAGCACCTCAAAGACAAATACCAAGACACCCAGCTGGATGTGCTCATGGTTTCCGATGATCCAGGAATGGATCTGGTCATGGCCCACCAAGAAAGCTACTTTGCAGATTTACCCGTCGTATTTTTGGGTCTCAACAAGGTTCGTCCAGAACTCTTGAATCGAGCCAACACCACAGGCGTCTTTGAATTTCATGCGGAGCAGGACACAGCCCTAGAAGGTCTACGCCAAGCCCAAGCCCAAGAACTGATTATTATTGGAGACTCCAGTGAGACAGGCCAGGCCAATCTCGCTGTGATTCCCTCACTCAAGCAGCATCCCAATGGCCCGAAGAAAATTGTCCTTCTAAACGACCTGATCCCCAGTGAAATCGCAGCAGCCTTTCAACCCTATCCCCAAGATTGGCCTGTGTTATTGCTAGGGCAACTCCGCCAAGGCGAAAGCAATGGTCCGCTAATTACGTTTACAGAAACGTCCCAGCTCCTCGACCAAAATATTAAGAACCCGATCTACAGCTCCTCAGCGATCCATGTGGGTGAAGGCAGCCTGGGCGGAAAAGTTCTCAATGGTGAGCACCATGCCAAGCAGGCTGTGGGTCTGGTTCAAGAAATCCTGAACGGCACGCCGATCGCCGATCTGAAACCCATCATCGAATCTGAAAATGTCTGGACGTTTGACGCCCAAGCACTGGAGTCACAAGGCATTGCCCTCGATGAACTGCCCGAGGGCACAGTGCTCATCAATGATTCGATTTCCTTCTATGACGAGCATAAAGGGCTGATTTGGCTCAATTTCTTGGCCTTAGCAGGCTCACTGACCATTATTGCATTGCTCATTGAAGTCATCCGTCGCCGGGCAATCGCAGCCAAGATTCTACAAGAGCACCATCAGCGCTACGAAGACATTGCCACAGTAGGCTCGACCATTTTTTGGGAGCTGGACCCAGAGAAATGCTTCAGCTACATCTCGGGTGACACCAGCATTTTCAATGACTTAGCCCCAGAGCAACTCCTAGGTCAAGAACTCTCCTCTATCGTTGCCAACCATCCGAATTTTGACTTCGATTGGGACGGGTTTAGCCGGGTCTATGCAGAGCGTCAGCCCATGCATAATTTCACCTTCCGCATCCACCAGGCCGAGAAAGCAATTCGGATCTTCCAGCTCACGGGCAAGCCCGCGTTCAATCAAGCCGAGGAATTTCAGGGCTATCGCGGCACCCTACGGGAGATCACAGAACAGCTCTACCTGGCAGAGACCCTGGCTTACCAAGCCACCTACGACTCTCTCACGGGACTGATCAATCGTCAGGAATTTGACCTGCGCCTCAAGACTGCTGTCCAGCGAGTCCAACGGTACAACACCAAAGTCGTGCTCTGCTATTTGGACCTCGACCAGTTCAAAATCGTCAATGATACGGCTGGGCACTTAGTGGGTGATCAGTTGCTAGCGGAACTAGCCCAGGTGCTCCAAGCCTCCGTACGTGGCGCGGATGATCTCGGACGTTTGGGCGGCGATGAATTCGGCCTCCTGCTAGAAGGTTGCAGCATTTCTAAGGCCAAAGAGATCTGCGAAACCCTCATTGAACGGGTGCGAGCCTACCGTTTTCGCTGGGAGAATCGACAGTTCCAAGTGGGGGTTAGCATTGGCATCATTTCCATCCAGGACGATGGCTCCGATGCCGTTGCACTGCTCAGTCGTGCTGACCTCGCTTGCTATAAAGCTAAGGATCTCGGCCGAGGACGCATTTGCATCGCTGACGAAAACAGTGCGGCGCTTACCAGCCACCAGACCCAAATGGTGCACCTCGCCAATGTGCCCCGTGCCCTGGAGGAAAATCGCTTTTACTTGATGCAGCAGCCCATCCAGGCGATCGCCAATCATCAGGGTCCT
>CALLPZ010000343.1 GCA_938015405.1 uncultured Pseudanabaenaceae cyanobacterium | reverse complement strand
TTGGAGTGACGGGGTCAGCCTTGGCAAGTTGAAAGCACCAGGGCTGAACCCCATTTGACTGGGTTGAACAATTAGGCTCTCTTCGCAGAGACACAGCCTGCTGCGATCGCAAAACTAATCGCAGCAATGACTAATGACAGGGTCAAGCTCAGGTTGGAGCCCAGGCTACCCAACACACTCATTGCCGCCGCTCCACCACTGAAGTACAAGCCTGTGCCCAAGCCAGCTCTGGCCGGGGGAACCATGGAGAGCGCATAGGGGAGGGTGCCATTGGCCACGAGGCTGAAAGCGATGCCGATGGCGATCGCAATCAAAACAGCAGCCCCAGCCGTTCCCACAGCGATAGTGGTTAGAGCGGCTACAACCATACCCCCAAAACCCAGCAACATGGCCCGACGATTGCCGACCTTCGTTGCAAACTGACCACAGGGCAACGCACTCACAGCCACCGTAATAAACAGCGCCACCATAATTAGCTTGGGCTGAGAAAACCCCGTTTCCCCCACTGCCTTGGGGAAGCTCTTTAGCAACAGCCTCAACCCGACAGCCACACTGGCTCCGGTGGCAAAGATCCAAGGCAAATTGGCCCATGGCATCTGGACCTGGACTTCAGCAGAAGGCGCCGCGCTGGATACGGTCTGATTCGGATTGACCTGGCCTAGGGCGAAGGAGGCCAGCAACAGCACCACCGTGCCAATGGAAAAGGCGGCCAACGGTCCCAAGCTCAAAATAAAGTCGCTGGCCAAGGGAGCCATGGCCCCCGTCACTCCACCCACCATGGTCAGTACGCTGGCAGCCTGGGGTAAGTCCGCTTCAAAGGCATAGCGGCCCAAGAGGGATAGGGCCGGGCTCCGAAACACCGTCATTGCCAAGGCCCAGGCCACCAAAACAAAGGGCAATAGCGTTTTGAACGACAGACCACCCACCACCACAATTAAAGGAATGCCCAGAAAGCAAAAGGCAGCCAAGATCATCCCCAGGGCGATTTGAGGAAAGCGACTTCCCACCCAATGCTGACGCTGATCCGAGAAGGTCCCCATCAACGGTTCCATCACTGCACCCAGGGCATTTTCGATGATCAACAGTAGGGTGGCTAACCCCGCTGAGAACCCGAATGCTAAGAGCAAATCCTTCAAATAGAGGTTGTAAATCACCCAAGTTAGGGATATTGATCCTTGAACTGCTGCGAGGCCGAAGACTTGGAGCCAAAGAATTCGCCGTCCTGCTGTTGCGTCACCCATAGAAATTCATTCCATTGAAAACGAATATATGGAAAACCCCATGCAATCTCTTGACGAGCCCAAGCCAATGGGCCAACTCTCTGCAGAGGATTCCTAAATTCGACGACTACAGTATTGAGTATGCACTGTCCCTCATCTTTGAACCGAAGCTGGGTGGCTTGTTCGATAGCCTTTGTTCTTTCTGGGTCAGAGTCTCAGGGGAGATCAGGCTGCTTGCCTCAGTGCCATCTAAAGGACTGAAACTCAATTACATTGGGAGCTTCCATTCATGTGAGGGGGCTCTTGAGGAGACGTTCGCGGGGCCATCTTTGAACGTTAGATGGACGTACTGTGTTGTGTCAGCAATCTTTAGAGCTCTTGGACCATTAGCCAGGACTGCATGCCACTGCTGGCTGGGGTTTCGATATGAACTTGCTGAAAGCCGAGATATTCGTAGAGACCCACGTTCTTGGGATTCTCGGTGCGTAGCCAACAAGCTTTATAGCCTTGCTGCCGCATGTCATTGAGGGCCGCTTGAATCATCTGCTTGCCCAGGCCTTTCCCAGCTTGGTCGGGGCGAACGCCCACAGCCCAGATGTAAGCGAAGTCTTTGGGAGCATGGTGAATGAGCGCTGCCTCACAGGCATGGTCATGGGCGATAAGCCGCTGAGCTGCGGAGAGGCCGATGGAAGCCGGTAGCCAGACCATGCCACTGCGAACTAATTCCAAAATCTTCAGCGGTCCCGAGAAAACCTTGGCCGGAGCCCAAGCTAGGACTCCACCATTGCCAGGAGTTATCTCAACGCCCCCATGGCGGAGGCTGGTGCGAATGAGGGGCAAGAAGATTTGGGTGAGTTTTTCAATGCGACTGTCAGCATCGGGAAAAACGTAGGCCATAAAGGCGTCATTGGCGAAGGCCTGGCCCAAGACTGAAGCTGCTGTTCGGTCGTCAATGTGCTGGACTGAGCAGCGGCGAAGGAGTGGTTAAGTTGAGCAACCATGCTGTTGTTCTCCAGAGGGTGAGCACAAACAAAGTTCTGATGGCAGGTGCGAGTGAATGGCCTGACTGCGCTGCTTTTAAAACGTGAACTTTGTTCGTGTTTTTAATTTATGAGTGATGCTCATGTTTGTCAAGAGCCATTTTCGCAATGGCTGACAAGCCCTGTGGGGGCGACTATTGCTCTACGCAGTTCGTTCGGCGAGGGAGCTTTACGCAAGCTCGCCTTTCCTTTAAAAGTGAGTGGTGCTCGTGTTGCTTGCGAGCGATGCTGATGTCCGTGAATAGAAGATTCAAGCCATGGTCGAAAAGTCTCCCGCAGCCATGCCTGGTCGATGGCGCAAGCCCAAACAGGCCCGCAGTTGGGTGCGGGTTAATCGGATGCTGGATGTGGCAGAGGCGCTGTTTGTGGAGCAGGGCTACGCGACTGCCACGACGAAGCAAATTGCTGTGGAAGCGGAGGTACCGATCGGGACGCTGTACCAGTTTTTCCCCGATAAGGCTGCGATCTTGGAAGCCTTGGCGGAGCGGTATACGACCCTGTTGATTGAACGGATGCAGGTGTTTGAAACGCCTGAAATGCTCCAGCTTCCCCTCGACGAATATGTGAAGCGGTTTACGGAGGGAGTGGATTCGTTCTTTACGGAGTATCCGGGCTATCGAGCCACCTTCTTGGAGATCACAACCGCCATGCCTGAGGTGGATGAGGCGGGGG
>CALLPZ010000342.1 GCA_938015405.1 uncultured Pseudanabaenaceae cyanobacterium | reverse complement strand
GTTTCGCCCCCACTTGGCAAACCTCGCAGATCGCAAAGGTCGCAAGCCAGTCTTACTCATTGGCATTGCCGCTGTGGCCTTAGCCCCTCTGGGTTATCTACTCACAGAAAATCTCGGGCTACTGTTCGGGGTGCGCATTTTTCATGGCATTAGCGTGGCAGGACTGACCCTCGCCTACTCTGCCCTCGTCGCCGACCTGGCTCCGATCAAGGTCCGCTCCGAGGTGCTTAGCTACATGAGTCTGACCACACCAACGGGCATGAGCCTAGGGCCTGCCCTAGGCAGCACGTTGCTGGATCGCGGTGGCTATACGCCCTTGTTTTTCACCTCAGCCTTTTTAGGGCTACTGAGCTTTGCACTGGCGCTCCAGGTCAGAGAAGCTCGCCCTCGCCACAATGCAGCCACTGCTGTGCCTGAAGCCGCGTCATCAGCTGCGACTCAACCCGGCCCCCAAACAAAGGCCGAGGATGGTTTTTGGCATCATCTCAAATCTCCAGCAGTGCGCATCCCCACCCTGATGATGCTGCTCATTGGCCTAGCCTTTGGCACGCTGATGACCTTCACAGCGCTTTACCTCAAGACAGAAGCGGCCTCCATCACCCTCTGGCTGCCCTGGGTGCAGCTTCCCTCCAATGGAACTGCATTACAAGGCGGCTTCGGCCCTAAAGTCATGGCCATGAGCGGCGGACTCTTCTTTAGCTCAGCCGCCATGACGGGCTTTATCCTGCGCTTTGTGGCAGGGCTACTGTCCCAGCGCCTCGGCATGGGGCTATTGATGAGCTTAGGCATGGCGCTTTACGGCGTGGCCATGGTGATGCTGAGCCTGGCCACCCAACCCGAAACCTTTCTGCTAGCGGCCATCATCGAAGGTGCGGGCTTTGGCCTGCTCATTCCCATGCTGTCCGTGCTGCTGGCCAATCGGTCGGAGCCCGCCCAACGGGGACGCATCTTCGGTATTTGTCTATTGGGGCTAGACCTGGGTGGCGCGATCGCCGCCCCCCTGTTTGGAGAAATCGCCAACAGCCTGGGCTACCGACCTCTCTTTGCCATTGGCGCAGCCATGGTCTTCCTCGCCCTAGGCCTGTTTCTCACCCGAGCCAACGCGAGCCTAGGACAATCCCTACGCTTTGCCCTGGGTAAAGGCCCCGATGGTTATGCCCTGCCGGACGCTCAAAGTGCTGGGTCAGGAGCGGTTGCATCACCCCGCGCAGCACCATCCACCTAAACCAACTAGCCAGGGGCAAACGAGCGTTTTTCGCCCCTGTAAGCCAACTGAAAACCAAACAAACAAAGACCCCACAGATTAAACAATCTGTGGGGTCTTTGTTTGCCCTAGGATGGGCGTTGAGAACGGGCTTGGAGGGATTCGAACCCCCGACCCTCTGATCCGTAGTCAGATGCTCTAATCCACTGAGCTACAAGCCCTTGGCCTCAACTTCTCATTTATAGCATATGGACACCGTCATAATGCAACCCCCTTTGCCAAACTCTTCAGAGCTCACTGAGCCAAACTCGCCTCAAAGCTTGACTCACCTCGATTTACAGGGCAATGCCCACATGGTGGATGTTTCTGCCAAAGCCGTCACGCTACGGGAGGCCGTGGCTGAGGGATTCATACAAATGAAGCCTGAAACCCTGACCGCGATCGCCAAGGGTAATGCACCCAAGGGCGACGTCCTCGCCACCGCCAAGCTGGCAGGCATCATGGCCGCCAAGCAAACCGCGCAACTCATTCCCCTCTGCCATCCCCTCCCGCTATCTAAGGTGGCTGTGGACCTCACCGCTGACGAGGACCTCCCGGGTTACCGCATCACCGCCTTGGTGCGCACCAAGGCGGAAACCGGCGTGGAGATGGAAGCTCTTACAGCCGTCAGCATTGCAGCCCTGACGCTCTACGACATGGCCAAAGCACTGGAAAAATCCATGACCATCGGCCCCATTCGGCTCCTGCATAAATCGGGGGGTAAATCCGGGGATTACCATGACGCAGATCACAGAGATGCCCATCCCCCAGCGATGGACCAGCTAACCTGAGCAGTCCCCCAAGCACAACGCCACCAAGCCAGCCATAGCGAGAAACCAGGAACACAAAGTTAGCTAACGAGTGTTTATTCCCAGAAACGCCGAAAATCGATGAGATCGAGATCACAAATGTCAGGGTTTGCCTACGATGAAGTACTGAACTTCAGCGAGGGTCCCAACGGGGTCAGCGTTTCTGGGAAAAATAAATCCGTACTCAGCTTTATGGCATTGCTTCTGGTCATGGATAGCGCATCTCCAACCCTGCTCAGTCGCGCCCGCCAGGGGCAACCCCTTGCGATCGCAACTCTGGTTCACCAAAGCATAGATAGTGATGAAATCGATGTCACAGCCTGGAAGCGACAGGGCCTCCTCCACCTCGATCTGATGAGTTTTGAGCGACTGGTCAAGGCAGATATGCTACCCACCATTCGCAACACGCTGGCGGAGACCTGTCCCGAAGGCATTCGAGGCATCAAAATTAGTAGTTACATCTATGGCGAGGACATGCCTTGCTGGATGGAGCGTTGGGGTTCGGCCCAGGGGCTTGCTTCTCCTGAAGCCCCCATTGAATTCATCAATCCTCCCCAACCCATACAAGCTCGCCTGGAAGAAGGTTTAAAAACTGTCATCCAGGGGCGCTACCGACGCCGCCTAGCCACAGGGGCAATAGCGACCCTCGCCATCATGGCTACGGCCCTGAGCCTCTCCGACTCCCCTAATCCTCTCCCGTCCTTTGCGCAGCGGGAAGAGAACGAGAGCCAAGTCAAAACCCGACGCAACGTGACCCCGCTAACCCAGGAGAGCAAAGACAGCCAGCAGCCTCCTCAAAGCAGCACTCCTTAAAGCAGTCACCGAACAGGCTGCACCACTCGCCCCTTGCGACTCAGACCAAGCTCACCTAGGAACTGCGCATCAGTTCCAAGCCTGGCGTGCGATAGACCGCAAAGACGAGGAGCTTTGCAGCCTGGAAAGTCATAATCAACGTAATTCCCAGCACGATCCATTTAACGACTCGCTTCTGCATGGCAAAGCTTCCTGGCATTTGAGTGGGCCCAAGTTAACCAGAACGTTCAGTCTTGACCAAGACAGGCAAAGCCAGAAACTAGGAGGGCGATCGCCCCAAGGTCCACCCAACAAACCATCTGCTCCTCTATCCAGAGGAGCCTCCCAAAGAAGAAGCCTGCCTCGCAAGTTGCGAGGCAGGCTTCTTCAGACTTCAAAGTTAAGCACATCACCGCTCAACGGGTTTTCAGCACATCCATGCCGTTATGACTGCTAGCGAACTGGTGCCTTCGCAGAGGCATACTGACCCAAAACATCCTGACTCAGGCGAACCAGCGTTTCATCACCTTCGATCATCAAGAGGTAATGACCCTGACGTAGGTGATGACGATAAATGCTGAGACGACCCATCTCACTCACCATGCCGATCAAGGCACCGATTCCAGCTCCCAACAGTCCGCCCACCAGGGCACAGCTAGGAATGATCAATGCCAACATCCAATGCTGGAGATCAAAGGGCTGGCCATACTTGCCGTGTAACAGGCCCACCATAGCAAACCCCACAGCAGAACAAAGGATGCAAGACAGAAAGGCACAAGCCTTAGCTCGCTGACGAGCCATACGCTTGGGTTCAACCAAGCCAACCCACTCGGGCTTGCTATAGCCCTCTCCTACCAAGGCGAGGTTCTCTGGAGAGATCCCGTGGTAGTGCAACAGGCGATAGGCCATAAAAGCCGTCGAAGGAGAGGGAAAAACGGCGATCGCTAGGTGAGCGTTGCCAAAGCGAGACGTTTTGCGCCGCAGGTGTGAAATTGTCACCGAAGATTTCCTTAGCCCAGCCTTCACGTCAACCCACTCCACTTCAAGTCTCACAGCCACAAGTGCTATAGCAATAACCGAACCAGTAATTGATTAGCCTGAACCCAAGCCGAATCATCACTGAGTTAATGGAAATCGAAAAAGCGACCCCAGGCGATCGCCTGAACCGTTTAGCTTTGAAATCAAGTACAGGACCATAGGTCACTGCATCTTTCAAAACCGGTTGGGGTCTACTGTCCTTACTCTAGGTGCATCCTCGGACGACCGTCTAGAAGGGTGAAACCCTGTAAAAACGATATATCTAAGGTGGGGGTTCCCGTATTCTAGCTCTGCTTCCCCGCAGAATTGCTTAGGACGCCTCATTTCGAGGGAAGTCTTCACAATTTCTATCCGGAATATTTCGCACCTAAGACAATCGTCATCGACCCTGGCGACCCTGGACTAGCCCGCATTTCTACGGGATCAAATGTGCGCAACTTCTTAATAGAATCTGGCCACTCAGGGCTGTCATTTCGTAGGAGAATTAGGATGGATTCACGGTTTATTTAACAACCGTGACAAATTAGTGCTCCTATCGTCCGCTGTTCTCAGCCTAAAGTCGTATGCCCCCCCGCTGGCCTCGAAAACCCGACCGCGTCAATGACTTGGCCTTTCGCCGTCTTGAAGATCGCCTCAATTTTGCAGTCCATGTGGCCGCCTTCTCAGCCGTTAATTCAGTGCTGTGGTTTCTACAAATCCTCAAACCGCGCTGGGACAATTTGCCCGTGCTAACGGGAATTTTGGCAGCCGCGCTGTTAAGCCATGGACTCTATGTGTTTGTGCTCGCCAAGTACGAGGCTCCTGACACCTCCAGTTAAGCGCTGCCCTTTCGTCCCAGTAGGACTATTGAGCGATCTGGAGCTTGGCCCATTGCAGCTCTACTTCAATGCTGGGTCAAAATTAAGCCCCATATCGCGCCCCTCAGATTGATTGCCCAGCGCAGCGATACCTCGTTCCTAGACGGCCTAGGCCGGGTTATCGCTGCGCTTTGCATTCAAGCAGCTCGCCCGCGTAGATTCATTCCTCAGATCGTCAGTTCCTACTCCCACCTCACTCCTCCCTGCCATGGCTATCAGCACAGAGTTCATTGAAAACCTTGCCGCCGATATTGGAAGCAAGGTCTATATCGACATTGCGAAATGGCATCTCTACCTGAATGATGCCCATCTCCACATGCCCCTGGCGGAGAAACTCGCCGCCTTGCTAGAGGATGGTGACATTAGTGAGAGCAATGTCAAAGCAGCTATGGCGAGCTTAAAGGTGAGCTTGGGGGGCGGCCAAACCACGTTACCCCTATCTGATCTTGTGCCAAGCCAATGCTATCGAGATCTGATGGATGCCTTGGAAGAACATCAACAGGATCTTTAGGGAACAGCCCAAATGCATCGCTGAGAACCTACAAAACCCATCTTTAATGTCGGCTTTGCTCTCGTGATCCCTCCGGAGAAAAGCGATTTTTCTTCAGCCAATTGACTGAAAGCCAGTTGATTTATCCTAGCTATTTTTCTCTGATCAAATGGCGTAATCTCGCAACCGAAGATCCTCAGAGCGGTAAACTTTAACCATGCTTAGGCTGCCCATTGTTCCCGCACCAGCCTAATTTCAGCCGACCTTATGGCAATTGCCCCGCGTCAAAATCCTTTCGATGAGCTGCAAACTCGCTACTTGCTACTTTGTGCAGTGGTCTGCTTTGTGGGCATTACGTTAGCCATTGTCTTTCTGTTTCAGTCCGTTGGACTGCTGCAGCCCCAAGGTGCATTTTTCTCACCCGTTTTGATGCTGCTGTTCTATGGCTGCTTCGGAACTTGGCTGATGAAGTACATCCAGGAGCGCCGGGTTTTCTTTCCTCAATTGTGGGGGCGATCGCCGAGCGAGTGGCGCTGGGGCATGTTGACCATGCTGGCAGGGCTCTTATTGCTCTTCACCCTGGGCACCTTCCTCACCTACGTCGGGCTGATGTCCTGGATTGCTCCCCCCATCGGTGACGGCATCGTCAACTCCACCCAGGAAGGCATCCTGCCGGACCAAGCCTGGCTGGCTCAATTCATAAAGCTGTTTGTCGTTGTCATTGCAGCCCCTGTGGTTGAAGAAATTGCCTTTCGTGGCATCCTTCTGCAGCGTTGGGAGCGGAAATGGGGCGTCAACATGGCCCTACTGGCTTCTTCTTTAGCCTTTGGCAGTCTGCACTTTAACCCCCTGGGCATGACGATGTTTGGCCTGGTGATGGGCCTGCTCTACATTCGTACCCGCACCCTCGCGGTTCCGGTTGCCTGCCATGTCATCAACAATGTTTTTGCGCTGTTCCTAGAGATGTTCAGCAGTACTGGTGCCAGCAGCGAAGAAGCGAGCGCCGTGCTGGGTGGAAGCTTCTGGTTGGGTCTCGTGATGATCGCGATCTCAACCCCCATGCTGTGGATGTTTATCCGTCGCTCTTGGCCTCGGCACAACACGGTCATGCCCTACATCTACAACGGTCAGCAACACTCCAGCGGCATTGCCAAGCGGCGGACACGGACGCGGTCTTAGATGAATTGCTAACCAAGAATCTACCAACGCAGATTCTCATCTCGGGAGGAAACCAAGGTGGGTTCGCGAAGGCTTATAAGCGTCCAGGCATTGAAAACTCATGCCTCCCTCCCAGGAGCTAACTCTGTCTGGGATGAACATTTCTAGAAATCGCCTGAGGTGTCAGAGAAGAGGCAAGACGAGCTCATCCCATAGCTTCTTCTCCTCAATGCAAGTGAAGATGAGATCAATCCAACTGGCACATTGACTGGTACAGATCAGCAATGGCTTTGGCTACATAGCAGTACTCCCATCTTGGGACTCCACTCAGAACCAGCAAAGCAGACAGCCTGCTGCTTAACAGCCATTCAGCTGAAAGGCTTTTAGAAGCAACTTTCATCATTGCCACTTCCATCGCCTGCGATCGCCGAACCAGAGACCATCCCAGGTCTTTCAGCAATTGATCCCAACAACAGTTTTTTACTCTTCAGGCGTTGGGGGTTACAGCATCCCTGACGATCA
>CALLPZ010000341.1 GCA_938015405.1 uncultured Pseudanabaenaceae cyanobacterium | reverse complement strand
GAAGGTCATGCTGGATGTGGGCTTGGGTGCGATCGCCCTCATTGGTCTCGTCGTCACAGTATTCGTTGGCAGTAGCCTGATCCACAAAGAAATCGAAAAGCGCACCGTCCTCGTGCTCCTGGCGAAGCCCATGACCCGCAGTGAATTTGTGGTGGGTAAACACCTCGGCCTCTCAGCTGTCTTAGCTGTGCTCATTGCAGCCATGGGAGCCATCTACTTCCTACTCTTGCGGGCCTATGGCATCCCCTTTGAGTTAGTCCCCTTAGTCCTATCTCTCATCTTCCTTTGGTTAGAACTCAGCCTGCTTGCAGCAGTGGCCCTCCTGTTTGGCTCTGCCATGAGCCCCCTGCTGACAACCTTGCTGACCTTTGCCATCTACGCCGTTGGCCACCTCAGCCCTGACATCGTCAAGCTTGCCGCCATCACCGAGAATCCCGGCCTGCAGCGAGCGGTACGCAGCCTCTATTTGGTGCTACCGGACCTTAACCGTCTCAACCTCCGCAATGATGCCATCTACAGCAATCTGCCCAACGGACAGGGACTAGGCGCGATCGCCCTCTATGCCCTCGTCTACATTGCTTTTCTTCTGGCAGGCTCTAGCCTCATTTTTCAGCGTCGCGAATTCTAAAGAAATCCTCAAGAGTCTCGAGTTTCCCTATAGATATGGCTAGTTCGCCAACCCAAGCGACCCAGTTCAGCAGCAGTTGGGATGTCCACACCGGGAAACATTAATTTCCTTAATTTGAGGCGGACGATGGACATAGAACCGCGATCGCCCAAGCCCTTATTGCTCAAGCAACTGAGCCGCTAATGGCAAGCAGATTCCTAGAAACGGCCAAAAGTAACAATCTGAAACATACTGATATTTTTTAGCCCCTCAGGAGCCTTTCTCCTCCAATCTCAGGAGGCACAATCCCCCTTAACAAAGGGATTCAACGATCTGCACAGAACTTCAGTAGATAGAAAAAGCAGTTCAGTGATCTTCAACACACTCCAGGCCTAGATGAAGCTCAATTGGCTTGAATTGCTCCGGACAGAAAAAGGATTCAAGACAAAAGTCTTAAGATGATTTTCCTTATTGCGCCAAATGACCCAATCTACTCAGATTTTGCCAAAACCCTATCTACATTGAATTTGAGCGATTTATCCCAGAATCGTCCCTACAAATTGGCTTAGATCGCTGCGAACGCCCACCTCGAAACATGGTGATTCTAAGGAGCAAATAATTTTTGTATTGCGTGGCAGAACAGGGCTCTGCCCCTTGCGTGAAAACTTGTAGATTCCAAAAATCCAATGTAGATTTATGGGGATTTTTTCCCGGAGTAGAGACTCGCCAAAAGTTAACCAAACCTTTAGCAGTCTTCTCCGAAGCATTCGCCAAGGTAAGTTTTACCTTCAAGAATTGCTGTTTTCCGGTCCTTCTGTGTCTTTACATCCCTGCAAGCCGATGAACTTTTGGATGCAGCTACGGAGTCGGGGTCGGTTGATCCTTGCGATCACTCTTCCTCTGGCCGCCCTAGCCACCCCGCTTCGCCTTACGGCGCAAAACTTGATCACCAATACCGCGTCGGGGACTGGCAATGGCTTACCCAATGCCGTGGTCCAGTCCAACCCTGCCATCGTATCGGCAGGGGTTGCGAACCTGGAATTGGTAAAAACGGGCGATCGCTCCTCAGCGGAACCCGGCGACACCGTGGTCTACCGATTGATATTCGTCAACAATGGCGATGCAGCCGCGACTCTCACAGCCATCCAAGACGACTTGCCCCAGGGCCTCAACCTTCAAGAAGACTCTCTCAGAGCGATTTTGCGGGCTGGCGGGACAACGACGGAAGTTCCCTTTGGGACCGTTCAGACACTGGGAACCCGAGGCTTTAACGCCGACATCTCTCCCGATATTTCCATTCCTCCCGAAGGCGTGCTCGATGTGGTCTACGCCGCAGAGGTCACCCCTGATGCCGTTCGCGGCAGTGGCCGAAATATCGCGGTGGGCTTAACACCCGGCGGTCAAACCAACAGCGACACCCACCGACTACGCATTCGCCCTGGCATCACCAGCAATTGCGGAACCTTGTTAGGCCGCGTGTTTGTCGATTCAGACCGAGATGGTTTCCACCAACCTGGCGAGCCCGGCGTTCCCTATGCAGTCGTTTTCCTAGATGACGGAAACCGCATCACGACCGACCAAGACGGTCTCTACTCCGTGAACTGTCTACGTCCAGGTCGTCGGGTCGGAACCATCGACTACACCAGCGTTCCGGGTTACCAAATCAGCCCTGATCCAAACTTTATTGAGCGTGATAGCGTTTCTCGCTGGGTCAATATGGCCCCCGGAGCAACGCGCCGCATGAACTTTGGTCTAGTCCCCTTGGCAGAGCCGGAGCCGGAGCCCATTCCAGAGCCAGAACCCGCTCCAATTCCAGAGCCAGAGCCGGAGCCAATCCCAGTGCCTGAGCCTGAGCCTGAGCCCGTGCAGGCAGCACCGGTACCAGCGCTCTTCTAGCGTTAAACGCCGAACTCCGAAGTTTGATTGACTCCTCTTTGTCCCTCATTGTGATGCGTTCGTCGCGCGACTCTTGCCAGAAGTGACTATGAAAAATTTGACGTTCCTCGGGTTACTCGAATCTTGGCAGCGGAGCATGGGTGGCCTAGGTGCAGCGGACCAAGCCCATCGCTGGTCCAGCACCTGGTTGAGCCTGGGCCTTACGGCCTCCATGCTGGGTCTGTTGGGTCCAGGTCCTGCCCTAGCGGCACCAGGTGCAGAAGATTCTGCCCCCAGCCAAGCAACCCCTCAAGATGACTCCTCCTTCCTGGAACTGTCCCAGTCCAGTGAATCCGACCCTCTATTTATCGAACCGGTCGATCCTGCGGACCCAGGTGATTTCAATGATGTACCTGAATCCTTAGAAACATCTGAGCCTGAGGTCTTCGAGACTTCAGATCAGGAAGATCGATGGGTGAAGCGCGATCAACTGGGTACACCTTCCACGTTGGATCCGGACTCAGACTTCACGGGTGGTACTTCCTTTGAAGAGCGTCAAGAGTTGGAGCGCCCCCCTTCTTGGTCTGACTACGACGGCGAAGTCGAAGTCGAGCCCATCACCAACAGCGCCAGCACCGCAGCGAGTGATGTCGTTCCTGCCATTGAATTTCTTCAAGTAGAGCGCACCCCTGCAGATGGTCGCACCACCGCACTCATTCAAGGTCAAGTGGTCGATGGCGACGGCAACCTCGTGAGCGATGAGCTTGTCATCACCCTCACTGCCGCTGCAGGGCGCTTCATGGGTGAGGATGCTGACGAGGATCGTGCCGGTTTTCAAGTCGTGGCCAGAAACGGCGAATTCCAAGCGCGTCTTCAATCCCCCCTTACAGCGCAGTGGGTTCGGGTGCGTGCAGCGATTGATACGCTGTGGGATTTGGAGCTAGAGGTAGACGATCGCCCCAGGGAAGCCGATGATCTTCCCCTACCGCACACGCCCTACCAGTCCCTATCCAGCCTAGAAGCGGTGGAGGCTTACACCTCCGTTGAGTTCATCACCAATCTGCGGCCTAGTTTAGTTTCCGGAAGTCTCGACCTCCGCATTGGCCCCGGCAACACAAACTTCTTTGGTCCCTTCGAGGAATTCCTCGATGACGATGATGATTACACCGTTGACTTAGATGGTGGGTTGTTTGCAATCGGCACCCTGGGCGAGTGGCTCTTCACGGGTGCGGTAAACCTAGACCGAGGCCTCAATGATGATTGCGACGGCACCGGTAGCTTGTTCAGCAATAGTTCAACCTGCGACGACCGCTACCCGGTTTACGGCGACAGCTCTGAAATCAACGATCTGACGCCCTCACAGGACAGCATTTACGCCCGCCTTGAGCGGACCTCCATCATTCCTGGAGCTGAGCCTGATTTCATCATGTGGGGCGATTGGTTGACGAACGAGTTTTCTCGTCCGTCTCAACTTTTCTCTGCAACCACCCGTAAGCTCCACGGTGCGAAGGCCAACTACACCTTGGGTGGCTTGCAGCTCACGGCTGCTTACTCCAATGACATTGATGGTTTCCGCCGGGATAGCATCGTCCCCAACGGTACCAGCGGCCTCTACTTCCTCTCTGAGAGCTTGGTCGTTCCAGGTAGTGAAACGGTCTTCATTGAAACTGAAGAAATCAATCGTCCTGGTTTTGTTGTAGAACGCAAAGCGCTGCTGCGCGGTCGCGACTACGACATCGACTACGATCGCGGTTCAATCACCTTCCGACGTGCCATTCTTGCGACGGAATTTGATGCCTTCGGTGAGACCCTGGTCCGCAAAGTAGTCACCACCTATGAGTTTGATTCTGACCAAGACAACAGCAATGGGTTAATTGCAGGTCGACTCCAGTACAACTTCTCCCGTGAATTGGGACAAGAAAGCTGGGTTGGTGCATCCTTCGTCAATGAAACCAAGACCGAGCAGGACTTCTCCCTGTTTGGTTTGGACGCCTTGATTCCCCTCGGCTCTGATGGCCGCGTCATTGCAGAATTCGCTCGCTCCAATAACGGTGTGGGCTTCCTCGGCGATGTTGAAGGTTCTGCCTATCGCCTAGAAGCTGAAGGTAAGCCCACTGACTGGCTGAGAGCGCGTGCCTTCTACCGCACCGC
>CALLPZ010000340.1 GCA_938015405.1 uncultured Pseudanabaenaceae cyanobacterium | reverse complement strand
TCCAACAACGCGATCCTGAAAGTGGGCAATACAACCTCAGCCTCATGCCCGTCATCCGCAAACCCAACTTCTCCGACGAAACCGCCGACATCGACCTCGACAAATTCTTCATCCTCGTCGGCAACGAAAAAGGCGACGACCTCGAACGCGTCTCCCTCAAAAAACTCCTCGGCGACCTGCGCAGCTACCTCCACGAACCAGACTCCTGGAAAGGCCGCCGCAACTCCCTCCTCGCCCCCCGCGATAGCCACGTCCTCACCAGCGCCCAAGCCGCATTCCTCCCCATCCCCCAATCCGGCGACGCCACCTTCAACCCCGTCCTCTTCAACTACCAGTCCTACCAAGAAAACCCCGCCGTGCTCACTATCCTCGCCACCCGCGAAGGCACCAGCATGACCATCATCGACAACACCCGCGATGGCTTTGAAGCTGGGCAAACCTGGGGGCAGCGCCTCTTCTTCAACAAAGACGGAGAACGAGCCAGCTTCACCGGCCAACGCCTCAGCGACTACAACCAATACGGCGATGGGCGAGGCAACGGCGGTGCAGACAAACCCGCCGCCACCGAGAAAGACGGCCTCAACATGGTCGTCATGATTCAAGTCCCTCTCAAACAGAAAGAGCAACCTCGCCAACTCTGGGGGGGAGCCATGGAAAACGACATGATGATGGCAGAATCTGCCCCTGCTCCAACTGCCACGGCATCTGCAAAACTAGAACGCAGCGACGTTGAAGCCGCTGTCATCGGCCATGGCGAAGTCGAAGGCCCCTTCACTGAAATCGACAACCTCGCCATCGAGCGTGACCCCCGCTTCCCCATCCGCGCCACCGTCCAGTTCTACAAAGCCACCAGCAACGGCGTTGTCTCTGAACAGGACATGCAACAAATCAACGACCAAATTGCCCAGGTCTACAGCGATGCCGACTACGTCGGCAGCCTCGTCACCGGCGGCGAAACCAACCGCCCCACCGAATACGACGGCCCCAAAGACGAGCCCCCCGGCTGGTGGTCCGACTTCTGGAACCGTCACGAAGAAAACACCAGCCAATCCCGCTGGGACGTCATGGCCATGTGGCAGCGCCTCCTCGGCCAAAGCTAATCTATATACCTTCTGCAAGGAATATCCACTTCCCCAGTCAGCCTTTCTTGCAGAAGGTTTAAGCCCTGATGCAACAGCCGTGAATCGGGCAAGGATCGAGCTAGGATAAGCCCCATACCCCGATCCCTGCCTCCTCCAGCTCAGCATCGACGTCACGAATGTCCCAAGCCCCCATCGTGCCTGATTCAGGCCCAGCCAATGACTATGCCGTCCGAGAGAGCCCTAGGGCCAAACATGTCTCCCTTCGCATCTCGGCCCAAGGCCAGTTAGAAGTCATCGTCCCCAGGGGCTTCGACTGTCGCAATATTCCCGCCATCATTGCCCAAAAGCAGAGCTGGATTAACCGCGTCCAGCGAAAAATGGCCCTGCGCCAATCCGAAGCGGACCCAACCCTCGTTAGCCCCTTCCCCGATAGCATCGACCTTGCCGCCCTAGATCAAATCTGGCAAGTGAGCTATCGCCCCACCCAGGCCAGCGGGATTAAAACCATTGTTCATCCCAACTGCCAGCTCGTGCTCCTAGGGGACACCAAGGATTGGGAACTCTGCCGTCTGGCCCTGAAGCAATGGTTTGTGCAAACCGCTAAGCAACAGCTTGCTCCCTGGCTGGCACGCATCAGTGACCAAGTTGGCCTCAACTACACCCGCGTCACTATTAGATCGCCCAAAACCCGCTGGGGCAGTTGTTCAAGCACCCACAACATCAGCCTCAACAGCAAGCTCCTCTTTCTACGCCCAGCCGTCGTACGCTACGTCCTCGTCCACGAACTCTGCCACACCATCCACTTCAATCATTCCCCTGAGTTCTGGGAACTCGTTTCTCGCCATGAGTCCCGCTACGAGACCCTCAAGGCAGAACTCAAAAAAGGTCACTATCAAGTGCCCCATTGGATGGAATAGATTGCAATTTCTAAGTGATTTTTAAGTAATTTCTAAGCAATTTCCGGGTGAATTCCAAGCCTAGAATTATTCTTTTTTGTCCGCCGTAGTTTTTTACGACATTTAGCTGAAAGCCTTTTGTAGCAATCGATCCCTGGTTCAAGCAGCTATTCCCAACTCGGCGATCCCCATAACATTAAGACGTGCAATCTCTGGAAAACTTTACTTTGTTTTTTCCTTCTTTCGAAAGTGTGAAACGAAGTATGTGCTTGATTGTCTTTTCTTAACATTAACTGCCAACTTCAGTACAAGGAGAAACTGGGCAATTACCATCCAGATATGGATAGATCCCATCGGGGATCACGTCTCAATAACGGAGAAAAGCCCATGGGCCAATGTCCCTGCTGTGAAGATCAACTGCTGCGCCGTATCCGCAGTGGCGAAGTCCACTGGTTTTGCCGCAGTTGCTGGCAAGAAATGCCTTTAGTGTCTCTGAGCTGCAAGTTTGAAGTTGCTGAGCCCACCGTCAGTAACGCTAGCAATGCCCTCGTTTCCGCGAAGCGCTTGGGACACCGCCCAGCCCTAGTGACTCAAAGCTGATGGCTGATAATTTTATTGGAAGGCTGGCGATCGCGTAAAACGCTCCCAGCAATAGCAAAAAGCCCTAGGTCCCCTTCAACACACCTAGGGCTTTTTGCCGGCCAAAATTTTGGGACCAGAGGGGCAATGCTCAATCAGCGTGCAGCGATCGCAATCAGGCCGCCGCGCCACACATACCGCCCGTCCGTGATACACCAAGCGAATCGACCAATTCTCCCAATCAGGCTGGGGCAATAGCTTCATCAAGTCCCGCTCAATCTGCACCGGGCTATCCGACTTGGTCAACTTCAGCAAATTGGTAATCCGCTTGACGTGGGTATCTACCGTCACCCCACCGTTAATACCAAAACCATGGGCTAGGACCACATTCGCCGTCTTACGGGCGACCCCTGCCAGGGAAATCAAATCTTCCATGGTTTTGGGCACTTCACCGCCGTAGACCTCAATCAAACGCTGGCAGTTGAGGCGAATATTCTTAGCCTTATTACGGTAGAACCCCGTCGACCTCACATACTTTTCCAGCTCCTCTAAATCTGCACCAGCAAAGGCCTCCACATCGGGGTAACGTTCAAACAGAGCAGGCGTGACCTTATTCACGCGCTCATCCGTACATTGAGCCGCCAGCATCGTCGCAATCATCAACTGCAATGGATTCTCAAAATCCAGGGAACAAGGGGCTTCGGGATATAGCCGCTTTAATTCCTCCAGGATCGCCAAGGCGCGCAGCTGCTTCTGAGTCACCCTGCCTTTACGAGGTTTGGCAGCAGTCGTACCTTGCTTCTTGGCGGGAGAGGACGACTTGGACGAGGATTGCTTTGCCGCAGCCATAGATCAGAAAAGAAAGCGTTAAGGAACATGCTAAACAGAAAAAAGGGGCGAACCAATGGTTCACCCCTAGGATTATTCAAAACTCAAATAACGACTCGTAGCAACCCACTATTGAGCCTGGGAGAACAGTTGCTGTACCCAGTTGAGTTGAGTCGTGTCCTTAATAATCAAGAAAACGCCAAGGCCTAACAGCAGCATCAAACCAGTTTGCATCACCGTCTCCTGGAAACGCTGGGGCAAGGGCTTACCCCGCAATCCTTCGATCAAGAGGAACGCTAGCTGACCACCATCCAAAGCAGGCAGGGGCAAGATATTGATAAAGGCCAAGTTGATGCTGATGAACGCGGCAAAGAAGTAAAGGTTGCCGGAATCAGACTTGGCAATATCAGCACCAAATTCAACGATTTTAACCGGGCCTTTCAACTGAGGAGCCGTTTCGCGGAAGTTCATCACCAATTGGGTGAAGCCGCCCACGATCTGACCGCCCAAGACTTCAAACTGTCTGGCAGCCTCACGAAATGGTTCAGCGAAACTGTTGGGACGGCGAAAGACTGGGTCACCATTAGGCGCAAGCTGAACGCCAATGCGACCATTGCCGTCTTCACCTAAGCGAGGCTCAACCATCAGTTCAACGATGTCACCACCGCGTTCCACAGAGAACGCCACAGGCTTTTCCGCGCTGGCTTGAATGATTTCAATCAGTTCCTTAACCGAAGCCTCAGAAGCGCCGAAGGTCGTCGAGCCTGCTTTCAGAACCACGTCCCCAGACTGAATCCCTGCTGCGGTTGCGGCAGAAGCACTGTCCACAACCTGAGGAATGAGCACGCCAGGCTTGAGGTTATAGCCCTGGGGTAGGCCTACGATGGTGGACTGCGCCACCAAGATGAAGTAAGCAAACACGAGGTTGGCAATAACGCCAGCGCTAATGACAATCGCCCGATCCAAGATGGGTCGGTTCTGTAACAGGTTCGGATCAGTCGGCTCAATACCGCTATCTGGATCATCCTCAGGAAAGCCAACATAGCCACCGAGGGGAATTGCTCGCAGGGCATACTCCGTCATCGGGCCTTGGTAGCTCAGCAGTGCTGGCCCAAAGCCGATGGAGAACTTGTTGGCATAAATCCCCTGGAGCCTAGCGGCAAGGAAATGGCCCAATTCGTGGACGAAGATCAAGAGGGCTAGAACGCCGATGGCTGCCAGAACGGACATATGTGTTGGGATTCGCGCGTTAAGTTATCCAAACATTTTAGGCCCTGGGGCGAGAATGCGCAGAGATAACAGCTTTCTCCCCTGGGAGAGAGGAGATTTGAGAGGGATGGATATTGAGAGCGATCGCACAAATAATCGCTTAAATGACTTCTTTCCCACCCATATAAGGTTGCAACACCTCAGGCACCTTCACGGAACCGTTGGCCTGCTGGTAGTTCTCCAACACCGCTGCCATGGTGCGGCCCACGGCAAGGCCAGAGCCATTTAGGGTATGGACAAATTGCGTGCCTTTCTTGCCAGGGACTTTACAGCGAATGTTGCCGCGCCGGGCCTGGAAGTCATTGCAGTTGGAGCAGCTAGAGATTTCGCGGTAGGTATCCGCAGAGGGTAACCAAACTTCCAGGTCGTAGCATTTAGCAGCACCAAAGCCGAGGTCGCCGGTGCAAAGCTCCACTTTCCGGTAGGGCAGCTTCAGGGCTTCGAGGATTTCCTCAGCGTTGCGCACTAGCTTTTCGTGCTCATCTTCGGAGGTCTCAGGACTGACGACTTTGACCAGCTCAACTTTATTGAACTGGTGCAGACGGATCAGGCCCCGCGTATCCCGGCCATAGCTACCGGCTTCGCGGCGGAAGCAGGGGGTATGGGCACAGTGGGCAATGGGGAGCTGATCCACATCGATAATGTCATCGCGATAGAGGTTAACCAGGGGCACTTCCGCAGTGGGGGTCAACCAGAGATCATCATCTGCACAGCGAAAACCATCTTCCGCAAACTTAGGCAGTTGACCCGTGGCGGTGAGGGAATCGGAGTTCACCAAGTAAGGAGGAATGACTTCGGTGTAGCCTGCGGCAATTTGGCGATCGAGCATGAAGCTGATCAGGGCACGCTCTAGGGCTGCCCCCGCTCCAATCAGAGTCACAAAACGGCTTTGCGCAATCTTGGCCGATTTCTCGAAGTTAAAAATGCCTAACTTTTCGCCCAGTTCCCAGTGGGGCAGGAGCTTATCACCACTCGGCTTATGCTCATCGCCCCAGCGACTCACTTCCACATTCTCTTCTTCGTTTTTCCCCTCAGGTGCGCTGTCGTTGGGCAAATTAGGCAGACGCAAAAGCAGGTCGTTGATCTGAGCCTTAATTTCTTTTTCGCGGGGTTCTAGCTCACTGAGCTTTTGCTTGAGTTCGTTGCCTTCCGCTTTGAGGGCAGCCACTTCAGGTCCCTTGGGGTCGCCACCGCCTTTGATGGTCTGACCGACGAGCTTACCGATTTCGTTACTGCGAGCCTGGAGCTGCGATCGCTCCGTCTCCAAATTTCGCTGCTTCTGGTCCAGGTCCAAGATGGGCTGGAGGTCATAGCTGCCGCTGCGCCGGTTGAGCTTGGCCTGTACAGCTGCTGAATCTTTGCGAATTTGTTTGAGGTCAAGCACAGTTCAGATTTCGGTTGGGGCCGATATATATTAGTCAATTCCAGTAAATCAGCATACCCGCTCTGGCTGCGGCTTGGAGCGATTTTCTGAGTAAAGTTGCTCAGCATCAAAAAATCCTCGCTCAGAAGGGGCTAGAGTCGATTGAATTGCGACGGCTCCAAGCCTAAGCAAACCAATCCCAGCTCTCCCAAGACAAGGAATTTTTGAGGGACGATAAATTGACGAAATCAGGATTAGAGAACCTGCTCGATTTCAGCGATTTCAGGGATCATTTGGCGTAGCTTACGCTCAATTCCCATTTTGAGGGTCATCGCGGAGCTAGGGCAGGAGCCGCAAGCGCCTTGGAGGCGGACTTTTACGATAGGGCCGTCAATTTCGACGAGTTCGACGTTACCGCCATCAGCCATGAGATAAGGGCGGAGTTCGTCGAGGACGGTTTCGACGTTTTCGCTGGTGAGTGCAAGTGCTTCCATGGTTGTCTAGCTAAAACTAGCGGTGTAGTGCTTCCCTCTCATGGTACAGCGGTTTTCTGGCAGCGACCTTTAGTAAAGACCGACGGTTATTGGGATTCGCTACGGTAGGGATTGAAACGGCCCTGACTGAGCCAGCTTTCCACCAGCCGTTGCAAACTCCCTGGCTTGGGCCACAAAGCGCTGGGGAATCTTAGGTACATCTCCCCAATGGAGGTGGACATAGGAGGCTTGAACGTTGTCTAGGCTATAGCCTTCGGTCCGCGCCTGAACCAAATCATTTCCCCACAGTTCAAACAAGGGCTCGCTAGGTTCTGGCTCTAAGCGTGAATGGTGAAACTCATGGCCCCAAACCTCTGCACCTGCCTCTAGCAAAGGCG
>CALLPZ010000339.1 GCA_938015405.1 uncultured Pseudanabaenaceae cyanobacterium | reverse complement strand
CAGTCTTTGGCGACGTCTTCCATTACTTCTGGACTGGCCACCACCTCAATGCGAGGATCTTCTGCCAAGGCTAGAACGGTTTCCGGTGGATTTGCGCCAGCGATACAAAATTGCATCTCCGGTTCCGTTTGCCAAATGAGCGGCATGACTTCTTTGGCAAAATAGGTCGCACCGTCAATATTGGGGAAATAGGTCAAGGTGCCGAAGAAGAAGATTTTCCTGGCATTGGCATTGGTGAGCAGAGGCGTTGCTTGGGTGTCGATGCCATTGTTGACAACCCAAGTTTCGAGGCCGGGGCAGCGTCGAAGGAGTTCGTCTCGGTCGTTGGTGCTGACAACGGTGCGTAAGTCAAACTTCGGCCAATGCTCGTCTTCATAGGCTGCGAGCTTGATGGTTTCTCTGTCTGCATCGTTGAAGGCATCCACCGCAGCGGTTTCTTGAACTAGCTTGTTGACTTCGGCTTGATTGGGCTTGAGGTCGGCAAAGCGCTTGAGTAAGTCCGACTCAATATTGTGTTCACCGATGACTGTGTAGGCTTGAGGGAAAAAATGGCGATATTGGGCCATATAGATAAAGTCGAAGCAAACGATATCGAAATCGACACCTCGAAGTTGAGTTAGTAACTTTTCCAGGCGCTGACTGCTGTATTTGCGGATCAGCTTGGGGGCCTCCTCCATGTTGGGGTCTGGGTCACCGAGGAGGGCCACGAGGGATAGATCACAGTGTTGCTCCATTTCAGCCGCGATCTCCCATTCTTGGGGCTCAAAAATTAGCGATGCCACGACCAGCCGATGTTGCTTGCCCAACCCTTTAGCTTCATTAAACATGCGGGTGATGGCACCCAGCTTAGGAGGGTAGGTGGGGTAAGGCGTGACCAGGAGGACATCCAGGGGGCGATCGCCATTACGGGTATCTTCTTGACAGGCCTGGCAGTATTGGTCAAGGCGCTGCTGTTGCTGATGCAGATGGCGCGTATAGTCCAGGTGATTCTTGAAGAGTGTCGCTTCTTCAGGGCATTCGGCTTGGGCTTGCTGGTAGAGGGCGATCGCTTCTTCAAAGCGGTTCTCTCCCGTGAGGGCTAGACCCAAATAATATTTGGTCCAAACAAAGTTGGGATCTAGTGCCAGGGCTTTTTCGAGGCTGTCGATTCCAGCGGACCACTCGCCTTGTTTCACCAGGGCTTCTCCCAGGTGATAGTGAAACCAGTGGAAATTGTCGTTTTGGGCGACGGCGGCTTCGAGTTCTGTGATTGCCGCAGAATAACGCTCTTGGCCTGTTAGGCAGCGCCCGTAGAGGTGGTGCATCCAGGCATCACCGGGATTGAGAGCTAGGGCCTGGCTCGCTGATTGGCTGGCTTCAGGCCAACGATTTTGGTTGACGTAGCATTCCGCCAGGGCGTAGTGGGACCAGCTGTCCTGGGGGTTGAGTTGAATGGCTTGTTGGCAAGCCGCTTCGGCCTTGCTCCATTCTTCTTGACCGCTTAAGGCGCGTCCGAGGTCTCGCTGAATCCAGGCGGATTGGGGTCGTACGGTCGCTAGGGTTCGAAAAGTTGCTGTAGCAACCTTCCAGCGCAGTGGGCCGAGGGTACGACTGGATTCAAAGAGCTGGCCGAAGAGGCGTTGGGTCAGGGACATGGGATGTTTTACAGGGAAGCGACGGACTGGGCTGGATTTGAAGGTAGTGCGATACCCTTAGGGCCCCTAGGGATCCACTGGAGTTTGCTGGGGGCTTTCAACCTTAGGCGCGAACTGCTCAGGGGGTGAGGCTTTGGGCAAGGTCGCTGCAGGGGAGGTGCTGAGGCCCCAGTCTGCAACGCGCTGACGCGATCGCCACAAAGACCAAGGACCAGCGAGATTGCCTCGAATTTCCGCCAGGATGAGCCAGAGCGGGTAGGTGCGATCGCCCCAGGGCCAGACTAGCAGACGTTTAAAATGATACAAGGGTAAAAAGACTAGCATTGTCCCAAGGGAGCGGTAGTCACCATCTTTGAACAGGGTGGTTAGGTGATAAGAAATAAAACCTTTGCTGTAGTTGTAGAGCTGTTTTTTGAGGGCTGCCATGTCGCGACGATGGCGGTGCCACAGGTAAGCATCGGCGTGATAAACCATGGTTTGATCCGCCTTGAGCAGACGGTAGAAGAGGTAAATATCTTCACCGACCCCCGAGGGCATACCTGGGCCGAGGGCTTCATCCATCAGGCCGATGGTGGGATCTTGGAAAAGGCTGGCTCGGTAGGCGGAGTTGGCGGTGCCGCCCAGTTCCCAGGTGGGCACAGCATGCATCCAGGAGCGACCAAACCAACGGCCATCCACTTCAAAGCGTTGAAAGCCCCGTCCTAAACCGCCATCGCCATAGTTTTCGAAGAGACGTTGGGAGCGACTGTTGAGTTCCAGGGGTAAAACATTGCCGGTAATGCCCATCACATCGGCACGGGCGAAGGGTGCAATGATTTTTTCGAGCCAGTCCTGGGGCAGGGTGACGTCATCGTCGACGGTGACGATGATCTCGCTTTGGGCGGTCAGGATGCCAGCATTTCTTGCATAGGCAACCCCTGCTCGGGATTCGCGAATCAGGCGAACGGGGAAGGGGGAATCAGAAAATTCTGCGACGACCGGGGGCGTTTGGCCAGAGTTGGGCCGGTTGTCCACCACGATGATTTCGAAGGGCCTTGCTGTGTTCTGTTGGGTTAGGCCTTGGAGGCAGTGGCGCAGGTCTTCGGGGCGATCGCAGGTTCCCACCACCACAGCAACGCTGACGTCTGGCGAGAGTGGAGCGGTTTCTGCAGGGGGCAGTCGGAGTGGAGCGGCGATGGCAGGGGCATCCCACCATTGCTCGGGGATTGAAGGTTCAGCCGAGGGAAACTTTGTTGCGATGGCCTCGGCGAGGCTTTGGGCTGAGATCGGACCATGGTGATTGGCGATGTCAACAAAGCCCCAGAGACGATTTTGGTGCTCGATAAAGACGCGGGTGGTGGCGAAGTCTTGGACATCAGCGATCGCGCCTAGGGGCTGGCCGTTGAGGCGAATGGAGCGCACGGCGATGGCATCGACATCTGGTTGCGGATTGGAGAGACTCTCTGAATGAGCTTTGGTAATGGCCTCTGAGCTTGAAGCAGAAGTTGCAACTTGGGCAGCCGACAGCGTGGCCAATGGCCCATACTGCTGCTCGACCGCCCGAGCTTGTTTTTGAGCTGTGGGATAGGTCGTGAGTCCACGCAGACAGCCTTTGAGCTGAGCCCAGCGTAGGGAGCGGGGAAATTGCTGGGGGCTAAAGAGGCTTTTGAACAGCGGAATGCAGTGGCCGCTGAGGAACCAGACGAGGCCAGATAGACCGAGCTGGGGGGCTAGCCGGGGAAACTTTTGGGCGGCGGCGACCATAAAGGCGTAGACCGCGCCGTTGTTGGCCAGTTGCCGATGCAGGGCATCCAGACTGCTGCGATGGCGATGGAAAATGACGGCTTGGGGCTCGTAGAGCACCGGGAAGCCGTGGCCTAGCACCCGAAAGAACATTTCCAAATCCCCTGCCCCTTGGGTGGGGGTGCCCACATCCAGGGCGGGGTCGAAGTCGCCAATGGTGGCGAAGACCGATCGCCGATAGGCCATGTTGGCGCCAGTGCCAATGTTGCCGGTGCCCACATGGCTCCAGTGAATTGGCGTCCCGTTGGGAAATTCCCATCTCCTGGGGTGAAAGCCTTTGCCAAAGCCGCCATTGGTTTCAAAGAGGACTTGGGCTTCGGTTTCTAGTTCAGCAGGGACGACGAGACCCGTGACAGCCATAACGTCTGGGTGGGTTTGGAAAGCCTGGGCGATCGCCATTACCCAGTCTGGGTCCACCCGGACATCGTCGTCGGTGTAGGCAATGATCTCCCCCTGGGCCTCCCGCAGGGCCAAATTACGAGCCCAGTCCAATCCGGGCCGGGGGTCACACAGGTACCGGATCCCTGCATAGCGGGCAACGACGGCTTGGCTCGCATCATCGCTGGGAGCATTGTCGATCACTAGGAGATCTAGGTTGGGGTAGTCCAGTTTGGCTAGGGCATCGAGGCAAAGGGCGAGGTCTTCGGGGCGATCGCGGGTGCAGACAGCGACTGTGATGAGGGGGGACGGTTGGACCTTAGCCGAATTGGGGCGAGTAGGCTTGAGATCTCGTAGGTCTGCAAAGGTGGGAGCCTGCTTTGGGAGCCCGTGGAGTAGGCCGTTGATCCACAGGGCTTGGCGAATTTCTGGGCCTAGCTGTTGGTAGAGGGCCTGTTCCAGGGTGGGGCGATCGCAGCCACCATTAATCACCGGCAGTTGGGCATAGCCCAGCACCCGACC
>CALLPZ010000338.1 GCA_938015405.1 uncultured Pseudanabaenaceae cyanobacterium | reverse complement strand
TTGATTCCCGCAGCGCTCAACTTTTTCATGAGCTATGGCGCTGAGGTGGTGGAGCAGATGTGGTCAATTGATAAATACTTCGAGTTTGTGCTGCTGCTGATGTTCAGTACGGGGCTGGCGTTTCAGATTCCCATTATTCAGTTGCTGTTAGGCGTTTTGCGCATTGTCACGGCTCGACAAATGCTAGCGGGCTGGCGGTTTGTGATTCTGGGGGCTGCTGTTCTGGGAGCTGTGTTGACGCCTTCTACAGATCCGCTGACTCAATGCTTGTTGGCTGGCGCTGTGACAGGGCTTTATCTCGGCGGGGCAGGAGCTGTGGCTCTGATTACACGCACGTAAGTCTGGCAGTTGCATCTCAAAGATTTTGAAAGCGAAGGGCGAGGAATGCAGATTAATGCATCCTCGCCCTTCGCCGATCTGTATTTTCAAACCCAGCCGAAATTTTTGTCTGCTGTCTAGTCCAGCATCCATTCTGAGGCGCGATCGCCAAGCTCCAGCGCCAGAGGGATGCTGATGGCCTTGCCAATGCGAGGTCTTCCCTTGGCATTTTTCACGGCCTCTTCCAGCTGTGAAACGGCTCCCAAAGCCTGTATGTAGTTGCCGACTTCGTTCAGGCGTTCCTCATATTCCTCAGGACTGAGGGGAAAAGAAGCCTGTTCCAGGTATTTCCACATGATTTGCACCATAATCTTGCCCTGGGTCTTGCGGAGCTGCACATCGTAGGAACGCCCCCACTTTTCGGTCAATAGCTTGTGAAGTTCCAATCCTGTCATGGCAGTCGTTTGGTTATGAGAGATTGAGGTTAACGATTCTTAATACGGACTGTCAGAGGTTTGCGGCAATGCAATAATACTTACTGTTAGTCTACAAACTCCTGCTCTAATTTTTATTGGAGCAAGATTGTCCGAGACGAGCTGTTTCAGGGCCCGCTTTATCCAGTCACTTGGGTTGAGCCACCCTTGTGGGTTTACCTGGGGGTTACCTGGAACCAACAATTGGGCCTTAATAGGCGCTTGGGTCAGCGTTCTTCTGACCGTTCTAGCCATTCACCGCATATAAAAAGCACATGTCTCAAGCATCCGGAGCCTCTGACGTCCCAAGTATGGGCCGTCGTCAATTCATGAACCTGCTGACCTTTGGCACCGCCGGCGGCGTTGTCGCGGGTGCGCTATATCCTGCAGTTCGCTACTTTATCCCTCCCTCCAGCGGCGGTAGCGGCGGCGGTGTAACCGCTAAGGATGCTGTGGGTAATGATGTGGTTGCCAGCGCTTTCTTGGCTGAACACAACGTTGGCGATCGCACTTTGGTTCAAGGCCTCAAGGGTGACCCCACCTACATCGTTGTGGATGGTCCCGATGAGATTCGCGGCTACGGCATGAGCGCTGTTTGCACCCACCTGGGTTGCGTTGTGCCTTGGAACGCCAGCGAGAACAAGTTCATGTGCCCTTGCCATGGTTCTCA
Organism: uncultured Pseudanabaenaceae cyanobacterium; assembly: GCA_938015405.1. GTDB lineage: Bacteria > Cyanobacteriota > Cyanobacteriia > PCC-9006 > JAAUQQ01 > JAAUQQ01. The sequence goes on along the minus strand of CALLPZ010000338.1, from coordinate 7,605 downwards.
GTACGACGAGACTGGCAAGGTTGTTCGTGGCCCTGCACCGCTCTCCTTGGCTTTGGCCCATGTGGATGTTGAAGATGACAAGGTTGCCGTCTCTCCCTGGACGGAAACTGACTTCCGCACTGGCGACAAGCCCTGGTGGTAATTCCTCCAGTTGGCACTTCTGAGCACTAGTCTTTTTTGAGGGCTGGGTCTGAGTTTGATGCCCGCTACATTCTTTGGATGGGGTTTATGAATTGGGTGGATCACTCAATGCCTTTATTCAATGCTCCTTTTGGGAGCTCGCTTCAGTTTTGAGAGCCAATTTCTAGAACATTAAGATGAGAAATCTGTTTACAAATGCGCGACGCTCCCTGCGGTGGGCTTCTCGCGCTGCGGTGGTTACGGCGGTGACCCTGACCCTGTTGCTTGGCTCCGATTTGCTCGCTCCCCAGTCTGCTGAGGCTTATCCATTCTGGGCCCAGGAGAACTACGAGATGCCTCGCGAAGCGACTGGCAAGATTGTTTGTGCTAACTGCCACTTGGCTAAGAAGCCTGTTGAAGTGGAGTTCCCCCAAGCAGTCCTACCTGACTCTGTCTTCAAGGGTGTGGTTAAGGTTCCCTACGAAGATGGTCTTCAGCAAATCCAAGCTGACGGCAGCAAAGGTGGTTTGAACGTCGGTGCAGTGGTGATGCTGCCTGAAGGTTTCAAGATTGCGCCCCAGGATCGGATGAGCGAAGAGCTGAAAGAAGAGACTCAAGGTGTCTTCTACCAGAGCTACGCCGAAGACAAAGAGAACATTGTCATCGTGGGTCCTTTGGGTGGTGAAGAGAACCGGGAAATCGTTTTTCCCATCGTTTCTCCTGACCCCCGCAACGACAAGAGCGCTCACTACGGTAAGTACTCTGTTCACGTAGGTGGCAACCGTGGCCGTGGCCAGGTTTACCCCACAGGTGATGCGAGCAACAACAACGCTGTCAAGTCCACCGTGGCTGGCATTGTGACCGATGTCTCTGATACAGCTGTGACCATTGACTCCGAGTCTGGTTCCGTCTCTGTTGATATCCCTGCTGGTTTGGAAACGACTGTTTCTGCTGGCGACGAAATTGCTGCTGGTGCTGACTTGACTGCAAACCCCAATGTGGGTGGCTTTGGTCAACATGATGTTGAAATCGTGCTTCAAAGCAGCGGCCGTATTGCTGGCATGCTGGTCTTCTTTGCTGGCGTGATGCTGACTCAAATCATGCTGGTTCTCAAGAAGAAGCAGGTTGAGAAGGTTCAGGCTGCTGAAATGAACTTCTAAGGCTTTAAGCTTTAGTGATTTTGTTTGAGACTTTATGGGGAGTGCCTTTGGGTGCTCCCTTTTTTCGTGCTGAATTGTGTTGAGAACTGAACCGTATTGCTCTGCTTTGTCGTTTGCCACAGAACTGGCTAGGCTGAAAGGATTGCTAATGCTTCCGCGATGATCGCTATGGCCACATCACTCGCATCTATGGTCTGCCTAAACTGAGGTATTGCAGGCCCCCACACCATGGCAAGCGCCCCAGTCAGTGAAGCCGCTGCTATAAATTTGAGCCCCATTCAATTCCCGTCTCTATTTCTATGCTCCCTCTTGCATTCCAATTCACTTCGCCGGGGCCTGTGCTGCATGACTTTGGCCCCTTTGCAATTCGCTGGTATGGCTTACTGATTGCTACAGCGGTTTTGTTGGGTGTGACGGTTGCTCGATGGCTTGCCAAGCAGCGCCAAGTGGACCCGGAGCTTATGAGCGACTTAGTGCTGTGGATGGTGGTTGGCGCTATTCCAGGGGCAAGGCTCTATTACGTTCTGTTTGAGTGGGACCAATATGCGGGGAATCCAGCTCAGGCGCTGGCGATTTGGCAGGGAGGTATTGCCATCCATGGGGCGCTGATTGGTGGAACCTTGGCTGCACTTATTTTTGCGCGCTTCAAGAAGGTTTCCTTTTGGCAGCTAGCGGATCTGGCTACGCCTGCGGTGATTTTGGGCCAGGCCATCGGTCGCTGGGGCAATTTCTTTAATTCTGAGGCCTTTGGCCGCCCCACAGAGCTGCCTTGGAAGCTGTTCATCCCCGAGCAGATTTCTGTGAGTGGGCGCAATCTATTTCCTCGCCCCTCGCAGTTTGCCGATGTTGCTTACTACCACCCGACCTTCCTCTATGAGTCGTTGTGGAATTTGTCTGTATTTGGTTTGCTGCTGTTTCTGTTTTTCAGGGGCATTCAGGGCAAACTGAACGTGAAATTAGGGGCGATCGCCTGCACTTACGTTCTTTGCTATAGCCTGGGGCGGGTCTGGATTGAAGGTTTGCGCATGGATAGCCTAATGCTAGGGCCGCTGCGGATTGCCCAGGTGGTTAGCTTGGTTGGGATTGCAATTGGAGGGCTGGGACTAATCTGGCTTTACGGGTTGAAGCGAGCATTGCCAGATGTTGTTGACCCCGAAGAAGCGTCTCGCCAGAGTCAGGCGTAGCTTGGAAAGACTTGTGAAACAGGCTTGGTAATCGCCTAGAAATGAGAAAACCCATGACCACAGAACGAGTTCTGGTGCAGGTCATGGGTATTGAGTCAGGGTGCATCTACCAGCTATTACTACTGAGCTGAGACGCCCCCTCCGGAAAATCCTCGAACTAATTCGAATATTTGTGACGCTGCCTTACGGAACGAATATTCCAGAGGTGGCTTTTTTTAGGATTGAAGCTACGCGTACTCAAGGATTGCATGACGATTTCTACAACAGCGACCTCCCTGCTTAAGCTAGATGCGAAGCCCTCTCCGGGGGTTTACATCGTGGGGGCAGGGCCTGGCGATCCGGAGCTGATGACGATTAAGGCCGCTAAGCTTCTCGCGGTGGCAGATGCTATTTTTTATGCTGATTCTCTGGTTCCGCCTCAGATGCTCCTGGGGACTAAGACTGATGCGATTAAGGTACGCACGGCGAATAAGACCTTAGAAGAAGTGCTTCCCCAGATGGTGGAGCAGGTGCGGGCTGGCAAAGTGGTTGTGCGACTTCATGATGGCGACCCCTGTTTTTATGGGGCAACCCATGAGCAGATGGATGCGCTTGCGCGGGAGGATATCCCGTTTGAGGTGGTGCCTGGGGTGAGTGCTTATCAGTTAGCTGCAGCGCGGCTGGGCCTAGAGTTGACGGTGCCGGGCTTGGTTCAGAGTATTATCCTGACTCGTATTAGTGGTCGGACTCAGGTGCCAGATGCAGAGGAGCTGGCGAGCTTGGCCGCTCATAGAGCGAGCCTGTGCCTTTATCTCAGTGCGCGCCATGTGGAGACTGCCCAGGAAAAGCTAATGGCTCATTATGATGGCGACATGCCCATTGCTGTCTGCTTCCGGGTGGGGTGGCCTGATGAGAAAATCTGGCTTGTGCCGTTGAAAGAGATGGCTACTTTGACCCATCGAGAAGATCTGATTCGCACCACGATGTATGTGATTAGCCCGGCTTTGGCGGCAGCTCAGGCGAGGGGACAGGGAGAAGGTGTGCGCTCTCGTCTTTACAACCCTGACCACAACCACCTCTTCCGAGGGGGAGTCTAGTCGTAGAGTCGCGATGACGTTGGCTGTTGTTGTCGGCTCTATTCAGCTCGCGTTGGTCTAGATCTACGCTGTCCCGCTCTCTTAGAACCGTTACCTCCAAGAGAGCGGGCATGCTTCTGGCTAGGCCACCAGCTTCTGCTTCAGCCAGATGTCTTCCCGAGCATGGAGATACATGGGGTCTGCTTCAAAGCGAATGGCTTGCTCGTAGGACTCCAGGGCATTGCCATAGGCCCCCATCTCAGTGAGCAATTGGCCACGGTTGAACCAGGCCTGGTGGTAGCTCGGAGATATCGCTGTGGCTTGGTCATAGGCTGCTAGTGCCTCGGCAAAGCGTTTGAGCTGATAGAGGACATTGCCGCGATTATTGTGGCCTGGGCTATGTTTGGGCTCTAGGGCGATCGCTTGGTCAAATGCTTTTAATGCCAAAGTGAATTCTTCGGCTTCACAGTGGGCCTTACCTTGCTTGCAGCAAGCTTCTGCTGTCAGGGGCAGGGATTCTTCCGTTGCGGTTGTATTCTTGGCCTTCGCGGACGATGGGCGACTGAATTTCATGGCATCCTCCAGGGATGAGATCAACAGGGACTGCTTCGCCGCTGGAATGACTCAGGGGCAAAGGAATCGGTTGATTCCATTGTGGAGAAAGGCCAGATGACTGGGCTCTGGGGATTTCTCTCCTAGACAGGATCGGTTGAGCTTCGTTTCGTCCGGTTTGGGCTTCTTGTTGATCAATGTGTGTGCTGCCATGGTCTGTAGCGTCTACAGCAGCTTTTAGGGCTAATCGCTTCTGGAGCTTTTGAGTGATGTGAGCAGAGCCATAAATAACTTGTTGACGCACTACCTGGGGAACGGATCGTATTCGATTTCCATTCCTTAAGACGGCTGGGCTTCAGCAATCTCTGGATACACAGCAGGTTCATCGCTCCAGCCCCCTTGAGGCAGAGCCATTGCGCGGATTCCGTCGGGATCCTTTTCAAAATTAGCTCGGAGCAGCAAGACTAGATCTTCCGGCAGTGCAAAGGTGGAGATGGCGCATTTGGGCATTGTTCGCCGCACCTCCCGTTTAAAGCGCAAGATGAGTTGTTTTTTTACAGCTTCCCCATGGGGGCTTGCGGGGGGATAGGCCATCAAATCCAGTAGCTCCGCATTAAAAATGCCATCGCCACAGGCACGAACAAAGCCGACTAACTCCCGGCTTTTGAGTTTGCGAGCGGTAACACAAAAGAGTGAGTGCTTGAAGGCCAGCCGGAGTTTGGTTGTATCTCGCACTGCTTCCCCGGACTTGGTGCAGAGTTCGTTGAACTCTTCTGCTGCGATCGCCGGTTCCACATTAAAAACAATGCGGACGTTTTTGGGTTTCTGCCCTGAGGGGGGTGAAAACGGTTTTGGCGGAACAGCAGTCATAGGGGATTTACGATGCCAGGAAGTCTAATCACGTAGCCGGATGGCCTTAAGTAAATGGCTGAGGGATTGCTGGGTCACTGTTGCTGCTACAGCAACCGTCTCAGACGCAGTTGTTTATATCCTAGGTCATATGCCTGGGGGCTCTTAGGACTGGAGGATTGGGGCTACACCATCCAGGCTCATCTCAGATTTAGCGGCTGAGTCAGGCTGGCAGTGATTTTGGTGAAATTGAACGATCTTTTGGATCAGCTCCGGTTCTCGCTGGACACCACCATGGCCCAGACCATCAGTGGCAATGAACTGTGCACCTGGCCAAGCTGCTGCAATGGCTTCGCCCGCTTCAAAGCCAATTAGGCCATCGCTTCGGTCATGAACCACCAATCCCGGTAGGGGATTATCCACCACCATATTTTCGATGGCGTAGTAGTCGACGGGATTGCTATAGCGTTTGATGAAGCACTTTTCCATCTCCTCGCGTAGGCGATCGCTGCCGCCTAGTCCTTTGACGATGATCTGCATCATCTTCGTCACTTGGTTGGGAGATGCTAGGGTCACGAGGCTGTTGATGGCAATGGCATTGGGATGATAATGCAATAAAAATAAGCTGGATGCCGCGCCGAAGGAATGGCCCACAATGCCATCCACAGGACCCAGTTCTTTCACCACTTGGCAAATGGCTTCGCCAAACTCAGGCATGCTCGTTTGGAAGCCTGAGGAACGGCCATGGGCAGGAGCATCCATTGCAATGACGCGAAACCCAGCATCGAGCAGGGGCTGGACAAAGCCGCTCATGTGGCTGGCTGAAGCCATCCAACCATGGATCAGCAAGATGGTTGCCTCTTCTCCAGTGGCTTCCTCGGGTGTCCAGCTAAAGGTTTGAAGATAGTGGCGGCGATAGAGCCCGTAGCGCAGGATGCGGGATTCGCCTTGTTCCAAGACGGCTTCTTCCTTGGGGCAGACGGGGAAGTAGTTGCGCAGTGGGGTCAGAAACATCTGAAAGGCAATGCGTCCGGCGATCGCAGGGGAAATCCTTTCTAAAAGGCTGAGGCCTTGGCTAACGAGTTTTTCGAGGCGGGGTCGACGGACAGTGTGAACGGTGGCTGTCTGGGCAGAGGTCTGGGCAGAAGTCTGTTCAGGCATAAAAGTGGGAAGGCAACAGGTGACGTTAAGCCAATGAGAGATGGTGGACTGGGTTAGTACTGATCGCCGGATTTACGATGGTTCAGCGCTGTAACGCCGCTTGACTCTAAGACAGTACCTGCTGGTGTCGTGGCGTACAACAGCCAGTGGTCACCGCATTCCATGCGTTCCTTCACCTGGCACTCCAAATAGGCCAAGGCTTCTTTGAGGTAAGGATGGCCCTTATCGGTTTCTTCGTAGTCAATGCCTTCGAAGCGATCTACTCCCGGTTTTGGGGGCTTTTGGAAGTGGCGTTGGAGGCCGGTGCTGCCCTGGGCGAGGACGTTAATAATGAAGCTGGCGCCCGGTTCTTCCAGGGTCTCTGGGAAACCTTCCTTAGGGACTGAAACGGTTATTGCAGGGGGGCTGAAGGCAGCTTGGCTCACCCAGGAGGTCATCAAGCCCAGGTTGCGACCGTTCTTCAACTTGGCGCTCAGAACGCAGAGGGCACAGGTGACACGACCGACGGCCTGGCTGGTGCGATCGCTCTTGCCTTCCACAGCCATTTGTCTGGGGGTAACGGCCTGTTTCTTGGTGCGTTGGACGGCAGCGACAAACTGCTCACCGGCATCTTCGCAATGCTGTAGGACTTCATCAGTGGGTTTGAACTTGACCCGAATGGTCTCCATTCCTAGCTGATAGCCTGCGTCTTGGATTTTATTCTCCAGCATGTCTACTGCTTCACCGCTCCAGCCAAAGGAGCCAAAGGCACCGCCCAGCTTGGTTTTTTCTGCGGTGGAGATGATGACGCCCAGGGCCGTTTGAATTTGGGTGGGGGCATGGCCCGCCAAGGTGGGGGAGCCGACGATAAAGCCGTCGCTGCGCTCAATCACCTGTCGGATGGTTTCGGCGCTAGTGAACTCGCAGTTGATGGTTTCGGCAGAGGCTCCGGCATCGGTGATGCCCTTGGCGATCGCCTGGCCCACAGCAGCAGTATTGCCGTAGGCAGAGGTGTACAGCACCGCCACATTCACATCCAGGGACTGTTGTTCCTCGCACCATTGGCGATAGTCCATTTTCAGGCGGCTGAGGCTGTTGCGCACCATGGGGCCATGGGCCGGAGCGTAGATTTTTGCTGGGAATTCAGCCACTTCATCAATGGCTGACTCCGCCTGCACCGCCTGAGCTGCATGGATACTGTCGAAGTAGTAACGTCGATCGTTAGCAAAGTCCCGCCAGCGCTCATCGAAGACCTCTTCGCCACAAATGTGGGTGCCAAACAGCTTGTCAGTGTAGGCAATGCGAGAGGCCGGATCGTAGGTACAGAGCATGTCTGGCCAGCGAGGCGTGGGCACAAAGGCAAATTTCAGCTCATGGCCATCGCCCAGGTCCAGGGTGTCGCCGTCGCGCACGGTGCGAATTTTGTCGTGGTATTGCTCTGGCAAGCTGGCTTTGAGGGTCTTGGCAGCAGGCTTGGAGCAAACCAATGTGGAATAGGTGGCAACTTCTAGCAGCTTTTCCAGGGTTACCAGCCGGTTGGGGTTC
>CALLPZ010000337.1 GCA_938015405.1 uncultured Pseudanabaenaceae cyanobacterium | reverse complement strand
GGCTTTTCGCAGTTACTGATTGATTGGGCAAAGCTAATCAGCGCCCAGTGGCGTACCTTCCACACAAGCACGGGTTAATACGGCGCCATCCCACTGGGCCCCTTCCAAGGAGGCGCAAAGTAGATTGGCACCAGTCAAATCAGTGCCTCGCAACACTGCTCCAGTCAGGTTAGCTTCTTCTAGATTGACCCCAGATAAATCTGCCCCTGACAGATTGGCACTGGACAAATCACAATGGCCCAAATTTGCCCCAGAGAGATTAGCGCCCCGCAGGTCTGCTCCTCGCAAATCAACATCTTGTAAATCAAGCTGGCTCATCACTGAACCTGCCAAAAAAGCCCCTGCCAGACTCATCTGGCTCACCATGGCATCCCGCCAGGTGGTCGCCCTCAAGTCACCATTACGACAATCAGCTCCTCGTAGATCCGCCCCAGACAAGTCAGCGCCCCGTAGCGTCCCGCGCAGGTTAGCGCCTTGGAGATTCGCCCCCGCCAGATTGGTACCCCGGCATTGAACTTGAGAGAGATCGCTCTGGGCCAGCTTAGCCCCTTCTAAGTTTGCACCGGACAGGTCGAGGCCAGCAAGATCTTGCACCCGCCCCTCGCGAATATCAGATACATCTGGGGTGGTCCCCGGAGTGCTTAGCTCTGCCATACCCTCTCCCTGTCCTAAAACATTTCCCAGACTCAATTAAGGCCCAGCTTATTGGATATTACAACTGGGATGCCCCAATTGAGCCATCACAAAGCCAGGTAGCCTCCTAGAGGAAATCTAATCTATCTAGGCTGATGCATAGAGACCCATTGACTTGGTGGAAACCAAGCCAGCTCGCGGCAGCGCTAGAAAAGACCAACAACCCTATGCAGAAGGTGCTTTAGCCAAGTCCGCTTCTTCGAGCCAAACATTCGGGGGACGACTGGGTTGGTCCGGCAGCTTCATTAGGCCCATTTCAGTCAACCGCACTACAGTCCCCAAGGATTCCACCAGGGCAGGGTCGAAGCGCTTGCCAGCGTATTCGCGACAATGCTCAAAGGCATCACTCAGGGACAGGGCGGGGCGATCGCTCCGCGCTTCCGTCAGCTCTTGGAAAAAGGCAACCAAGCCCAAAATCCTCGACTCAAGTGAAATATTCTCTTGCTTCAAGCCTTGAGGCTTACCAGTGCCATCCCAATGTTCCAGCTGGTGCCGAACAATATCGCTAATGGGCTTCAATTCAGGCATGGCGTCTAACAACTGAGCGCCCAGCAAAGCGCGATCGCGCCAAAATATTTCACTGGCCGCTTCCAAACGCTCCGACGTTTCGGTGAAGACTTCTGGAGGCGCCTCAGCTAAGCCAATTCGAAACAATAGTCCAGCAAGGCGTAGGCGGCGTAACTGGAGCGTGGGCAAATCCAAAACCTGACCAATCGTCTCGGCTAACGCTGAAACTCGCACCGAGGCAGCTCGATTGGAGGGGTCTCTCTCATCCACCTTCTGAGCCATGCGCAGAAAGGCTTGGAGTTTATTCGCCGTCAAGTTGCGATTGAGACGCTGGGCCTGGCCTTCCAACTCCCACAATTCCCGCGCCTGACGACTCACGGTCACCAATTGCTGCTGACTGCTCTGGAGATAATTAACAATGCGAGCCACCACACCGCTCAAATCCGCAGGGGCAGCATTTTGTGCACTGGAGACAGCTTGGTAATGGGCTGTTAGCTTTTCAGCCAAAGGCTCATCGTAGGGACGCATCCGATCAATCAGGATTTCGGAAGCACGGCAGACCAGCTCCCGATCAAAGGTCCATAAACCGTAGAACTTCCGTTCAATATCGACATCGGGCTGGTCACCACCGCGATAGTCCTCTTCATCCAATTCATGGCAGAGCACCATCGCTGCGTAGCCCGGTGCCAGAATGACTAGATTCCACTCCTGAACCATGCTGTCGCCAGGGTCCAAGTCCACCAAATCCACTTGGTCCAGCTGGCTGGTGCGGTGACTAGAGAAACCACTATCGGGGACAGCCGCGATCGCGACTTCCCGGGAGCGATTTGAAATCTCAAAGTAGCGCTCCGCTTCCTGGAGATACCACTTGCCCTGTTGAAAGGTCACCAGAACTAAAGGCTTGGCAGCATCATCGGGATCACCTTCTAGGATGTGATCCTCCAGAGCATGGCAAAGCGCAACCAGGGTGTTCTTAAAGTACACACCATAGCTACTTGGCAGCCGTCCATCAAGAGATGAGGCCTTTAGCTGATTCAGAGTGGCCTCTGGCTGCATGGCGATTGAAAAAAGTAATTATGAGAAAACCGAACCTGCCGGTCTGTTAATCATTCCACAATTCGCTTGATTCAGCCTCTGGGAGGGGGTCGAATCAAACGAATTACAATATTTAATTAACTTTTGTATGCATCGACATGAGATGGCCCCAAGAAACCAGGAGGCATTTGCTCAGCAGAGGCACCACAGCAACATCAGCCTATCGAGAACTAGACCTGCGCCTCGATCTTAAAAACTGAATCGGGGGATTTAGCGGCACTGAGGGTATCCCACTGAATGCCAGCCAAAAAGCTTTCAGGCTCCAATGTTTCCACGACATCCACTCCCCAATCTCCAGTTTGCAAGGCATCGGGAGACGTACTGGTTGCGGGCGTCGTTTTCGTCCCCCCTAAAGCCAGAATGTGGGGATGGGGTGCGTTTCCAGCCTCTAGCTGAGGGAGCCTGGACTTAGCTAATGCCTGCACACAAAGCTGGGCGACTTCCTGAGGCGATCGCCCTTCATCGAAATTCACCGCCACCACCCAATGGGGGTTGTCCACAGGGCGGCAGGTAATCCCCGACTCACCTGTCAGACCGTCAATGAAAACCTGAACAAACTCCGCCCGGCTCAAAGCAGGCAAAACCGTATTGGGGAGTGTGAAATTGTGGGACAGCATCAAGCGTCCCGAAGATGCGACAGCCATAGGTTGAATAATCTATGTCGAGGAAAGGCTGTGGCTAGCCTACACCACCTGTCAGCGATCGTTGACAAGTCGGACAAACCGCATGGATCAGTAGCTGGCAATCCAACAGGTGGTAGCCCGATTTATCAGCAACTTTAGCCCCTGCCTTGAGAACCGAATCATTTTTGAATTCCACCGTCTTATTGCAACGCACGCAAATGAGGTGGTGATGGTGGTGGGGAGAAGGTTGATTGATTTCGTAGCGCTTGTGGCCTTCAGCTAGCTCTAGCTCACGCAGGATCCCCATGCGGGCCATGAGCTTGACATTGCGATAAACCGTCGAAAGACTCACCTTTTCGCCATGCTCTTCCAAACGCAGGCAGAGATCCTCAGCGCTGAGGTGTTCTCCCTTAGGCAAATTCTGAAACGTCTCCAGCATGATCTGACGCTGGGGAGTCATGCGCCAACCGCGCTCATTGAGCTCGGCTTTGAGAGCAGAAGGGCTATAGGCGGCCATGGGCAATTCCTCGCAACAACACGTCCTTATTGACAGCGTATCCTGAAGCAGGACCAATTTGCAAGAAGCTCAACTTATTGAGAACCGTTACTAAAAATTAGTCTGTCAGCGAGGTCAAGGTGGCAGGGATGCACGGTTATTTTCAAGACCGTGGTTCAGCCATCACGAAGTCGCTCAAACCTTTGTCAGAGAAAGATCACCATGGGAGATGGATAGCTACAAGGTATTCCTCGGCACAGCCTTCTTGGCTCAAGTTGAAGAATCATGGAGACGCGTTAAGTTAACCCATAGTCGATCCCCCTCTTTCGCCTCTTCACCATGGATTTTTCTGCGGCCCTGCCCACATTCGTCATTACTCTGCGAGAAGGCGTTGAAGCAGCACTTGTGGTTGGGATTGTCTTGGCCTGTCTAGCCAAAGCCAACCAATCTCAACTCAATCGCTGGGTCTATGGCGGCATTGGCGCCGGTCTGGGAGCCAGCCTAGTCGTAGGTCTGATTCTCAACTGGGGGTTCGCTCAAATCCATCGCCTAGGAAGTCGCTGGGAAGCTCTACTAGAACCGACCCTCAAAACAGCTCTCTGTGCCATCGCGATTGCCATGCTCAGCTGGATGCTGATTTGGATGACTCGTCAGGCGCGATCGCTCAAAGGTGAAATTCAAGGCTCTATCACTCAGATGCTGGAGCAATCGGCCAATAGTAGCTCAGCAGCAGGCTGGGGGATCTTCAGCCTTATCTTCATTGCTGTCCTTAGGGAAGGCTTTGAGACCGTTATCTTCATCCTGGCCAATTTACAGCGCGGTACCGCTGCCACAGTGGGGGCGATCGCAGGCTTGATTGGAGCCACTGCCATTGGCCTGGCTCTATTCAAATTCGGCGTCCGGATCAACCTCAAACGCTTCTTTCAAATTATGGGTCTGCTGTTGCTGTTAATTGTGGCTGGACTCGTGACCTCGCTGATCAAGAACGTGGATGCAGCAGCGATCGCGCTTCAGCAACAAGGCACCATCGACCTCTGCTGGAGCCAGGCCTCCTGTGCCATGGGGCCGCTGCTCTGGGATACCAGCTCGGTTCTACCTGACCAGCAATTTCCAGG
>CALLPZ010000336.1 GCA_938015405.1 uncultured Pseudanabaenaceae cyanobacterium | reverse complement strand
GTTGCGAGATAAGCCTCAATTAGCAGAGGGGCTGAAGCATGTGATGACCCAGACGATGAGTAATCTGGTGAGTTTTGCGGATCGCGAAACGGTGTACCACTTGGAAAGTGCAGGATTGATTCGACTGGAGGGGCAGCAGATTCAGCCTAGCTGTGAGCTCTATCGGACGTATTTTTTCAATCAGTTTGATGTTGCTTGTTGAGTTGCCACTGGGCTCGCTCTGTTGTGGTGCTCTTGGTTGAAACCATGCCGATACAAAAAATTTGCCTGGGCAAGCTACTCCAATGTTGCTGATTTTCGTTGCCCGCTTCAGTGATGAGAGTTGGGAGGATTCAGGTTGATGCCAGCTCGTTAGGGATCTGTTGTCCATTGGGAAAGCAACGGATTCGCCTAGGGGTAGGGCTTTCCCCTACCTGATTTTATTCCTACGTTCACTGTTCTGTCCTTTGGGGTTGACCATTCTCAGAAATCAGCGCTAGGATTTGTCCAACAGAATCTGAACTCTCAGACATGCTCGACCAGCAGCAGCTACTTCTATCGCTACAACTTTCCCACTGGCTGGGTGAGTGGTTGCTGCTGCCCGTCGGGCAATAACTATTACTTTTACAACTTGAATACTGTGTGGTTTGGAGTGCTGACTGAATTGGGTCAGGCTCTGAGCTGTCAAGCCGCAATCTTCTCAAATGCTCAACAGCCTCAAGGCTATATCCCCCTGCGGGCAACGGATGAGTCAAAGGTGACATTTGGGTTGAGTCTTCATCTTTGTGTCAGCCCAACATCCTTTTAGTTTTTTATGCAACTCATGCTTCTACAACTTCTATCCCAACGACTGTTCAAGGGTTGTCAGGCTCACCATGGCCGCCCTGACAGCCCGGTCTCCCCAGAATTTCGCAGCGCTTTGCTCTCAAGTGCTGCAATGGCCTACCGCTACAAGCCAAAACCCTTTAAGCCATTTCCGAGTCATGCTCACCCACCCTGCGACTAAGTACCGTTCTTTTGCACCGATTCAGTTCACGCAGCGCACTTGGCCCGATCGCCAGCTCACCCACCCACCCATTTGGCTCAGTACCGATCTGCGCGATGGCAACCAAGCCCTTGCCCAACCCATGAGCCTCGACCAGAAGCAGCGTCTCTTCAAGCTGTTAGTCGAAATTGGTTTCAAAGAAATTGAAGTTGGCTTTCCGTCGGCCTCCCAGACTGAATTTGACTTTGTGCGATCGCTCATCGACCAGAACCTCATCCCCGATGATGTCACCATCCAGGTTCTGACCCAGTCTCGGGAGCATTTGATTCAGCGCACGTTCCAGGCTTTGCAAGGTGCCAAACGGGCCATTGTCCATGTCTATAATGCTACGGCTCCCCATTTTCGCCGAATTGTCTTTGGCAAGACCCAGGCTGAGACCATTGAGCTGGCGACAGCAGCAGCTCAGTTGATCAAAGACTTGGCGGCCCAGCAGCCGGGCACAGACTGGCGCTTTCAATATTCCCCGGAAGTGTTTACTGCGACTGAGTTGGACTTCGCGAAGTCCGTTTGTGATGCGGTGTTGGATATTTGGCAGCCCCCAGCGGGCTTGGACTTGGCGGATCGCAAGGTCATTATTAACCTTCCAGCTAGTGTGGAAGTCTCCATGCCCAATGTCTTTGCGGACCAAGTGGAATGGATGCATCGGAATCTCAAGCATCGCGATCGCCTGGTGCTCAGCGTCCACAACCACAACGATCGCGGTACTGCCACTGCAGCAGCGGAACTGGGGCAATTGGCGGGGGCCGATCGCGTGGAAGGCTGTCTCTTCGGCAATGGCGAACGCACTGGCAATGTGGATCTGGTGACTCTAGCCATGAACCTCTACACCCAGGGCATCCACCCCGGCTTGGATTTTTCGAAGCTGGATGCCATTGCTGCAGTGGTGAAAGACTGCACTCAACTCCCCATCCATCCCCGCCATCCCTATGTGGGGGAACTGGTGCACACTGCCTTTAGCGGGTCTCACCAAGATGCGATCAAAAAAGGCTTTGCAGTCCAGGATCCTGATGGCATTTGGGAGGTGCCTTACTTACCCATGGATCCCGCAGACATTGGCCGTAGCTACGAAGCGGTGGTGCGAGTCAATAGTCAGTCCGGTAAGGGCGGCATGGCCTTTTTGCTGGAGCGAGACTATGGTCTCGCTTTGCCTCGGGGCTTACAGATTGAGTTTGGCCAGGTGGTGCAGCAAGCCATGGATGCTCAGCATTTCCAGAGTTCAGGACGAGAGATGTCCTCGGCAGATCTCTGGGGGTTGTTTGAGCAGCATTATCTTCAGCCTGGTGTGGCTGATGAGGCCGCTTGGCAATATTGCAGCCATCGTTTGGAGCCCCTTGGGCAGCAGGGCGACGAGCAGTGCATTTGGACGACCTTGCAATATCAAGGCCAGGTCATTGAACGCCAGGGGCAAGGTAATGGTCCCATTGCAGCGTTTGTAAATGCCCTGGACTTGCCGATTCAGGTGCAGGCCTTTGAAGAGCGATCGCTAACGGCAGGACGGGGGGCTGAGGCGATCGCCTATGTGCAGCTACGGGAGGCTGCCACAGGCAAAACCTGCTATGGAGTTGGTATTCATCGCAATATTGTCACCGCTTCGCTTCTCGCTGTGATTAGCGGTGTGAATCAGCTAGAGCAGGCTGCAACAACGCTGACTGTTTAGGCTCTATCAGGATTGCTGGTTGGGCAATCTTGTTGGTGGCGAGCGTTGACGATCATGGGCGATCGCGGCTGGAGCTGATGGAGATTGAAGGCCTCAGTCCATGGATTGAATCGAGCAGAAGTTGGAAGTTCCCCCTGTCCAACTTCTGTCCCGAGCAATTGTCTATTAGCATGGTGTGGTTCATCTCTGGAGATGGTAATGGCACTCGTGCCCTGCAATGTGTGTGGTTCTCTTAATAGCGACGAAGCAGAACTTTGCTTGAGCTGTGGCTATCCTCCCGAGGGTCGTAAACGGCCTGCCATTTTTCAGTGGGCTGCCATTGTGGTGATGATGTTGTTTGCGATTCCTTTGATTGGCAGCTTAATGATGCGTTTCAAGTCTCAACCCAATCAGCTTCCGCCAGAGCCCCCAGCTGCTCAACTGCCTAGGGGTGACATGTCCGG
>CALLPZ010000335.1 GCA_938015405.1 uncultured Pseudanabaenaceae cyanobacterium | reverse complement strand
GAACATCACTGCCGGCAACTACGATGACACCCCAGAACTCGATCGCCAGGATGAGCTAGGAGGCTTAGGCCGATCTTTTAAGATCATGGCCCTACAGCTCAAGACATCATTCCAAAAGCTCCAGAGCGCCAACACCGCCTTAGCAATCAGCCAAGAACAACTGGCTGAAACCAACCGCAACCTAGAGTTACAGGTCCAGCAACGCACAGAAAAATTAGTCCAATCTGAAAAGCTAGCTGCCTTGGGTCAGCTCACAGCCGGGATTGCCCATGAGATCAATACCCCCCTCGGCGCGATCCAAGCCTCGGGCGATAATATTGCAACGGCCCTGGAGCAATCCATGACCAGGCTACCCCAATTGCTACGGCAACTGCCGGAAGACCAGTTAGTGGCGTTTCTAGACTTACTGGCCATTAGCCAGGAGCCTCGGGAAATGATGTCCTCTCGGGAAACACGTGCTCTGAGGAAAGCCTGGCAAAAGCAACTCACAGCCGAAGAAATTGAAGACCCCAGAGCCCTAGCCGACTCCCTCAGTGCCATGGGCATCCCGGCAGCATCGACTCGGTTTCTAGTCTTGCTCAAAGCCAGCAATAGCGAAGAAATTCTCGACATTGCCTATGGCCTGTCAGTGATCACCAACGGGACCTGCAATATTCAATTGGCTGTGAAGCGAGCCGCCAAGATTGTCTTTGCCCTGAAGAGCTACACCCGCCAAGGGCACAACGACAAGCTCGTTCTCGCCTCTATTCCAGAAACCCTCGAAACAGTTCTCACGCTGTACCAAAACCAACTCAAGCACAACGTCGAGATTTCCAGGATTTACCAACCTTTGCCCAAGATCTATTGCTACCCCGAACCCTTGGCCCAGGTTTGGACAAACTTGATTTACAACGCCCTACAGGCCATGAATTACGAGGGCAATCTAGAGATTCAGATGCAGGAGTGCGATCGCAACATCGTAGTCTCCATCACGGATTCAGGCGGCGGCATTCCCCTCGATATCCAGCAGAAGATCTTTGAGCCCTTTTTCACCACCAAGGGAGCAGGCGAAGGCAGTGGTCTGGGCCTCGATATCGTCACCAAGATCGTGCGCAATCACAAGGGCCGCATTGAGCTCGATAGCGAACCGGGCCGGACCACCTTTAGCGTTTGGCTGCCCATGAATCTGATGGCCGAGACGACAGCAAAGCCGATTAAAGAGAATCATCTTCAGCTTCCAGAACCGTCCGCAGAGCCAGTACTGAGCTAGCCCGATTTCTCTAGACCAGCACAGACACGGCATGGAAACTGTCCCCTGAGGAGAGGCCGACGACAGAGTCGTTAGCCAGTTGAGATAGCGCTTCAAGCCGCACAGGCATCCCATCCAGATTCCCTCCCAGGAGGAACCTGAGTCATGGGATGACCTTTGCGAACGAGCACCCTAGGCTTTGAGATGCTGGTCAAAGAAAGCGATGGTCTTATCCCAGGCATCGCTGGCTGCCGCTGCGTCATAGCGCTTACCCGAAGGATTTGCAAAAGCATGATCGGCATCGTCATAGATGTGAATCTCCGACGACTTGCCCAACGCTTGGAGCGAGGCTTCAAAGGCCTTGACGTCTTCCACCGGAATCCCCTGGTCAAGTCCACCAAAGAAGCCTGCAATGGGCATTTGCAACGGTTCCAAAACCCGTTGGTCACTCTCAAGACTGCCGTAATAGATCACCACAGCATCTAGTTGCTCCGGCAAGAGTAGGCCCGTTCTCAACGACCAAGCGCCACCAAAGCACCAGCCAATAGAGCCTACGTTCGTCGCATTACGCTCGTCCAGCAAGTAATCATAGGCGCGACGCAGGTTCTCCTGGGCAGGTGCGGGCTGACCCATCACGCTCTGGAACAATTGCTTGGCCTGATCGGGCTTATCCGCCACTTCACCGCTGTACAAATCTACGGCGAGAACGCTATAGCCTTCTCCAGCCAGGCGTTCTGCCACCGCCTTAATGTTGTCATTGAGGCCCCACCATTCATGGATCGCGATGATGCCAGGTAAAGACTCCCCGCTTTCTGCAGCGCTGGCAGGCTGGGCAAAGAAACCCGTCACTGGCTCAGCATTGATCGTTGCATATTGAACCGATTCGGATACCACCGGCTGGGATGGGGGAGTCAACGCGACTTCCGTGGCAACGGGCTTATCACCCTGATGTTCTTGACCCATGCGATCGCTAACGTCATCGCTGGTATTGCTGGTGGCATTGCAGGCCTGCAGGGCAATGGCCAGTCCCAAAGTCAGGGCAAATAGACCGGCGACCCAGGGCCGCAAGCGGCGAAAGAGAGCTTGCATCACAGTGGACATACTCCGAAAGAAAGGGACTCAACAGCAGCTCGTTACAGAATGGGCCCAAGCCACTGCCTGTATTCCAAGCTAGCGTGAGGCTCCCACGGCGGCGCAAGCCAGCTGATTACGATTTTCTAAGCGATGCCAAGACTCCGCCAGGTCAAACCCAGCGACCCCGTCCTGCGCACCTCCGCCGACAGCGATACAATATTTCTTAACATTCACCTTCCGCCGGATCGTCTCCATGCTGACTCGCTTGACCACGCTATTGATAACCTTCGCCATGGGTCTCGGCCTATGGCTGGGGTTACCCGGGGCGATCGCACCTGCCCAAGCTGCCGAGGGATCATCGCCGGAACTCCAGGCACTCTATGCCGATCTCGACGATCTCTACCAGCGCGCCTTCATTGCCACGGACAAGGGAGACTTCACCACTGCAGAAGGGCTCTGGGGAGAAGCCATTGAGCGTATGCCCCAAAACCCTGCAACCTGGAGCAACCGAGGCAATGCCAGGGTGAGTCAGTTCAAGCTGGAAGCGGCGATCGCAGACTTTGATAAGGCCGTCGAACTGGCCCCCAACCAGCCCGGACCCTACGTCAATCGGGGCACCGCCTGGGAAGGCCTGAAGGAATGGGATAAGGCGATCGCGGACTACAACAAGGGGATCGAACTAGATCCCGAAGATCCCGTGGCCTTTAACAATCGCGGTAATGCCGAAGGTGGCAAGGGTAACTGGGAAGCGGCCAGGGATGACTTTTACCACTCCGCTGAACTCGCTCGCGGCTTTGCCCTGCCCAACATGAACTACGCCCTGACGCTCTATCAACTGGGCGATAAGGCGGAAGGCACTCGCAAGATTCGCAACCTGGTCCGTCGCTACTCCCAAGCGGCTGATCCCCGCGCTGCCCTCACCGCTGTGCTCTGGGATCAAGGCAACATTGGTGAAGCCGAGAGTAACTGGGCCGCCGCCGAGAACTTGGATACTCGCTATAAGGATGTGGCTTGGGTGCGAGATATTCGCCGCTGGCCCCCCGCGTTGGTAGATGCCCTGGATCGTTTCTTGAGACTGGATTCTAAAGCACAAAGCTAGACCGCCAGCTTTCACCTGCACCATGTGAGATTTGTCATCAGGCCTACCCAATCCGGGTGGGCCTTTTTGCGGAGTCTATGAACTAGATTGACTCAGGCACGAGCTTTTCCTACGCCACAAAATTAAAATGGGTAAAGCTCTGTTGGTTCAGTGAGGAACGCGATCGCCCATGTACCTATCCCTCTGGCCCGGAAAGCCCTATCCCCTTGGGGCAAAGTGGGACGGCAAAGGAACCAACTTCGCGCTCTTTTCGGAGCATGCCACCGGTGTGGAACTCTGCCTCTTCGATAAACGAGGTCATGAAACCCGTCTGGAACTCCAGGAAGTTACCAACTTCGTCTGGCATGGCTATGTGCCCTCCGTCGGCCCCGGCATGCGCTACGGCTTCCGCGTCAGCGGTCCCTTTGAGCCTGAATCGGGCCACCGCTTTAACAACAACAAGCTGCTGATTGACCCCTACGCCAAGGCCCTGGACGGCAATATTGGCTTTGCGGAGGAGATCTTTGGCTACCGCTGGAGCGACCCCAAGGAAGATCTGGGCTACTCCGATCTGGACAGTGCCCCCTATATGCCCAAAGCCGTCATCGTCGATGAAGACTTTGACTGGGAGGGAGACGAACTGCTCCAGCTGCCCTGGCATGAAACCGTCATTTACGAGGCCCATGTGCGGGGCTTCACCAAGCTCCACCCCGACATTCCTAAGAAGCAGCGGGGCACCTATGCAGGCCTAGCCCACCCCGCCGCCATTTCCCATCTCCAGTCCCTCGGCATCACCGCCGTGGAGCTGATGCCGATACACCATTTCTTGGCCCATCCCGGACACCTCGTCACCGAAGGCCTCACCAATTACTGGGGTTACGACTCCATCGCTTACCTCTCCCCCCACCAAGATTATTGCAGCAGCAACAAGCTGGGTGCCCAGGTCAAGGAATTTAAAGAAATGGTCAAAGCCCTGCATAAAGCAGGCATGGAAGTCATCCTCGATGTGGTCTACAACCACACTGGTGAAGGCAACCACATGGGGCCCACCCTCTCCCTACGAGGCATCGACAATGTCTCCTACTACCGCATGGTGGAGGATGACGAACGCTATTACATGGACTACACGGGCTGCGGCAACTCCCTCAATGTGCGCAATCCCCAGGTGCTCAAGCTGATCATGGACAGCCTGCGCTACTGGGTGCTGGAAATGCATGTGGATGGCTTCCGCTTTGATCTGGCTTCGGCCCTAGCGCGGGAGCTCCATGAGGTAGATCGGCTCGCAGCGTTCTTTGACATCATTCACCAGGACCCGGTTTTGGCGGACGTCAAGCTGAT
>CALLPZ010000334.1 GCA_938015405.1 uncultured Pseudanabaenaceae cyanobacterium | reverse complement strand
TGCTGATCAACCAGGAATTGGAAGATGCGATCGCCCTTGCAACAGTCGCCATCGATGAAGCCCTCCTAGAAAAGGATCGAGAGGAATGGGAAAAGATCGAGCCCATGCTCGAAACCATCAACGAGCAACATCAGCAGTTTCATGACCATGCGGTCGAGATATTGCAGGTGCTCCAAGCCGGCGATATGGACAAAGCTCATCAGCTAGAAGACAAGATCATTGTTGAGGAAGCTGACTTTAACCAAGCCATTAATGAGATCTTCTTAGAACTCGAACAGTTCACCGTGGATTCGGCAAAGTTGGGTCAACAACATCAGCAAACCGTTCAAACGCTGAGTTTGGTCGTTGCTCTGATTGCCACTGCTTTTGGATTGATCTACGCCCAGTTAGTGACCCAAGGGCTTGTGAGGCCGGTGCGATCGCTTGCGAAAGCCATGACTGCCGTTCAAGCCGGAGATCTAGATGTATCGCTGACCATTGCTAGCCGTGATGAAGTCGGTACGCTAGCGCGCAACTTCAACGCCATGGTCGGGGAACTCAAAACCAAAGCCCATCTGGAAGAAACCTTTGGTAAATACGTTGACCCCCGCATTGTTCAATCACTCATGGATAATGCAGCCACGACGAATACGGAAGGCGATCGCCAGGTGATGACTGTGTTTTTCGCCGATGTCAAAGGCTTGGATACCGTGCTGGCCCAGCTGGAACCAGAAGCTCAGGTCAGCCTGATAAACCACTATTTGAACGTCATGTCAGCACCGATTACCGCCCATGATGGGGTGATCGATAAGTTTATTGGCACAGTCATGATGGGCTTCTGGGGACCGCCTTTTTGTAATGCCAACCGCCATAGCCAGCTTGCCTGCGAGGCCGCTTTGGAACAAATCGAACGACTCCGCCTGTTGCAGCAGCACATCCAACAGCTCACGGTCGAATCCGTACCGCTGCATCTCCACATTGGCCTCTCCACCGGAACTTTAGTCGTCGGTAATATGGGGTCTGAAGCGGCCAAGTCCTACACCGTCATGGGCGACACCGTCAATACAGCTTCTCGACTAAAGGGAGCTAGCCATCAATACGGCGTCACGGTCTTGATGAATGAAGAGACCCAGCGGCAAGTGGCAGAAACGATGGAAACTCGAGAGCTGGATTTAATTCAGGTTGTGGGCAAGGAAGAACCTGTACGCATCTATGAGCTGCTGGGCCGTAAGGGAGACTTGTCTGACGCCCAGCTTGAAGCCAAAGCAGCATTTGAGGCGGGTTTACAAGCCTATCGTCAGCAACAGTGGTCTCTGGCGCGCGCCCAGTTTACCCATAGCCTGGCTGAGTCTGTCCAATCTAATAGTCCTGCAGTTCAGAGCGCTGATTCAAGCCAAACGGATACTGCTGTTCAAATAGCCACTCCTGTTCAAACCGCCACGGTTGAGACGCCAGAAAAGTTGTATCTCGAACGGATCAGAGCTTTGGAAGCCTATCCTCCCGGTCCGCAATGGGATGGAGTTTGGCAACTCACTCAAAAATAGCTGTTTCAAACATCAGAACGAGATAAGCAAGCAAACGGCTCAAAGACTTAAATGCTCACACAACTTTCTCGAAAATCCCGCTTCTCGTTACCGATTGGTATAAAGATCTTTGGCGTTGCAACCAGCATGCTGACGCTGTTGTTAGGCGTGACCTATCTGAGCCATCAGAATATTCGGAATGTAAACCACGAACTGATTGATATTGCCGATTACCTGACGCCCCTCAATAAAAACCTCGCGGAGATCAATGTTCACACCCTCGAACAGGAAATCCATTTTGAGCGAATGGTGCGCTATTACGCCATGGATGAAGTCGAGCAAGCCAAGATTACTGCAGAGGCGGAGGCCTTCGAAACGCTTGCACTGAAAGTCACTGGAGAGATTTTTACTGCTTTAGAGCTAGCCAAGGTGGCTGAAACAGAGAGTTATCTCCAAGAAGATCGGCAACAAATTGCCAGATTGAAAGCATTTTTAGAGATTCTGAGAACGGATCATCAGCGGCTTGAGAAGCTCAGTCGTCAAATTATGGGCAAGCTCGCTGCGGGGGATTTAGAGGGGGCAAAATTGTTGGATACTCAACTGGCTGAGTTTGAAGATGCCTTTGATGCCAGAGTCCAAAAGATTTTGTTTGAGCTATCCGATTTCATTGAAGCATCTGCGCTGCGATCGCAAGCCCATGAAGAAGACACCCTCAAGATGAGCTGGGCCTTGGCGGCGATCGCCAGTGGCGTTGGCCTTCTCTTTGCTTCCTGGGTCACCGCAGGTCTGATCCGTCCTGTGCGACGACTGGTTGCCCAAACCCATGCGGTGGAACAGGGAGATTTAGATATTGAAATTCCCGTTTACTCCAGGGATGAAGTCGGCCAGCTCACCACCTCATTCAATGCCATGGTGCAAGAGCTACGGGAAAAAGAGCGACTCAAGAACACCTTTGGCCAGTATGTTGACCCGCGCATTGTGGAAACGTTGGTGGCGCAACAGAAGCGACTGCATACCCAAAGCAGCACCCAAAGCCAGATGATGACACTGTTCTTCTCAGATATGGCTGGGTTTAGCAGCATCAGCGAACTGCT
>CALLPZ010000333.1 GCA_938015405.1 uncultured Pseudanabaenaceae cyanobacterium | reverse complement strand
TGGCGAGAAGTGGTATTACGTCCATGGTGAAGCGGGTGCGGATCCCACAGATCCCCCTCGCAGTTCACCGTTTCCCTATGAGCCGCTGCAGCATGAGCCCCGGATCCAAAAACTCAACGATGACTTAACCGCTACGGGACTAAAGCCTTTCCCCATTCCCATGGGCATGCGCCTCGGCCATGATGGTGAAGAAGGGGCGACTAGCAGCTTGGATCTCTGGCCTCAGTTTGATGGCTATCCTGATCCCTATGAAATTAAGGCAGATTCCCACATCGTGGGGGTCCGTCCGGCACTTCAGCATGACAATGTCACCCTGAAAACGAACAGCCCCGTCGAGCGCCTAGAGGTGGATGCTTCGGGCCGTAAGGTCAAGACCGTTGTGGTCAAGACCGAGGCTGGCGAGGAAATTAAGTATTCCGCTGATGTGGTGGTGGTTGCGGCGGGGGCCTTGGGGTCAGCCCTGCTGTTCTTGCGATCGCAACAGGACAAACATCCCAACGGCCTTGCCAATAGCAGTGGCTTGGTCGGGCGTAATTTTATGGGGCACAACAATGCCACCCTAATTGCCATTAGCAAGACGCCAAATGATGCCACCTTCGAAAAAACGCTGGCTCTAGCTGACTATTACTGGGGGGATGAATCCTTCAAATACCCCATGGGACTGATTCAAATGTTGGGTAACTTCAACGAGGCCATGATGAAGCTGGAATCACCCACCCCCCTAGAAGGAATGACCCATGCAGAGATGGCGACCCATTCCCTTGATTTTTGGCTACAAAGTGAAGACTTGCCCCGCATAGAGAACGGTATTTCCTATAACGCTAAAGGGGACATTGTCTTTGACTACACTGCCAATAATGTGGAACCTGCTAATCAACTGAGGCAGCGCTTGACTGACTTTTTAGATTGCATTGGCTGTCACCCCGGCACCCATAATGTCGATCTCTATTTAGGCAATATGGTGGGCATTCCCTTGGGTCATACCATGGGGACGATGAAAATGGGAACTGATGCCAATCAATCCGTCTTAGACTCTTATTGTAAGCCCCATGAGCTTGACAATGTTTTTGTGACAGATGGCAGCTTCTTTGTTTCAGCAGGTGCAGTGAACCCAACGCTAACAATCATTGCGCAGACGTTAAGAGTTGCTGACTATATCAAGAGCCAGATGCTTTAGATATATCCTACTTATGGCTTTCTCTGCCTGAATTTAAGCTTGTTTTCCCACCTCTGCTTTGTAGCTCTCGATGAATTTCTTAAGGTTTTGGTGGGGGTTGGACTGAAGCTTTGCTTGAAGTCTAGCTTAGTCAATGTGTGTGGTTCGTTATAACTTAGTCTGTTGTAGCAATGAATAGTTTTGCGATCGCTGTAGTGCCCCATGTACTAAGTATCCTTCGTATTTATTTTACGATTGGTGCAATTTTTGCAATCCCCTTTGTACTCTACTTAGTTCGATTTGTTGATCCGTCTGCTAGAGGGTTAGCGCTGGGTTTTCGACTCTTGATTTTCCCTGGGGTTTGTGTCTTTTGGCCGCTGTTTGTTTGGCGTTTAATCCGCCGGAAGCAAACGCCGATAGAGCGGAATATTCACCGCTTGCGTGCTCAACAAAACGCGGCCTAAGCCAAAGGAGATCTTAGATGATTCATGAGCGTCGGCAGGTACACTTTTACGCCTCAGTGGCCCTTGCCTGTATTTTGCCGTTGGGCTTTCTCGCATCGCTGGTGTTGCGGCCCAACTATGGGCCTGCAGAGTCTACTGCGTTGGAGCTATTTGACCAATTTGGTTTTGCCGCTCCTCCCACATCTCGACAGGAGAATATTTTTCAATCGACCGATTGGAAGGTGGGTGGGGTCACGCTGCGAGGGGAGGCATTAAAGCCTAAGTCTGAAGGCGGACCGGTTCTGCTGGCCCTCACGCCCCAGCGTGCTATCCAGCAACCCGATGTGCTGGTCTATTGGCAAGCAGGCGAAAAAGCCTCCACAGAGGCATTGTCAGAAGACTCGATTTTTCTCGGCTCATTGGTGGGCAAATCCCGCCGGGAGTTTGAGGTGACCAATGCGATCCAGGGCAAGGCTGGCAATTTGCTGATTTATAGCCAGGGCAAAGACAAGGTACTGGCTGCGCTGCCCGTGACTGCGGAGATGACAACTCCGTAATAGGAGTGGCCGAGATGATTACCCCTTCATAGTTGGAGCGACAAGAACAAGTGAGTGTTGCTTATAAGTCGATTCAATGGAATCGCTTCAAAATTACCTACGATGTGTTGCTGTGGGTTGCCATTGCGCTATACATCGCCCTGTTTACCTGGTCATCTCACCTGGTGAGCCCTGACATCGAAATGCGT
Source organism: uncultured Pseudanabaenaceae cyanobacterium (assembly GCA_938015405.1). Taxonomy (GTDB): domain Bacteria; phylum Cyanobacteriota; class Cyanobacteriia; order PCC-9006; family JAAUQQ01; genus JAAUQQ01. The sequence continues at coordinate 576 of CALLPZ010000333.1, read as the reverse complement.
GGCCTGCAAATTCGAGCTTATGGTTCAGCGGCCTTTCTCTTACTCCATGTCATTCTTTCCATTGGACCGCTTTGCCGGCTAGATCGCCGCTTTTTGCCATTGCTCTATAACCGGCGGCACATGGGGGTGACCATGTTTTTGCTGGGGTTGGTCCATGTGATCGGCTTTAACCTCGCCAAGATTCCGCTGTTAGATAAGCTTCCGTTCATTGGCAAGTTTCCCTACAAAACGACCGGGGCTTTGACTTGGTATCACGACTTTGGAGATTTAGATCCAATCGTGAGTTTGTTTGCAGGGAATACCCATTACGACTCCTTTACGCGTTTCCCCTTCGAGTCTCTGGGGGTTGTTGGCCTAGCCATTCTGTTTCTCATGGCGATTACCAGTCATGACTTCTGGTTGGCAAACCTGACAGCGCCCATCTGGAAAGGGTTACATATGCTGGTCTATGTGGCCTATGCCGCCTTGGTGGGCCATGTGGTGTTGGGGGCGATTCAAACCAATCGCCATCCCATTTTGACAATTATGGTGGGCTTAGGTCTGGTCTGGATTACAGCTATTCACCTGATTGCAGCA